>JAUVOS010000135.1 GCA_030599055.1 Lutibacter sp. | reverse complement strand
CTTGGAAAGCAGCAAAAAATGCTTGAATATATGCAAAGAGCAAAAGCTGTTTTAGGGGAATAATTTCAATTAGAATAATCGTAACTCTATTCACCCGTAAGAGTTTTTAAAAATGTATTTCACGCAAAGGCGCGAAGACGCTAAGGGTTTTTTACTCTTGTTTTTTTACAAACCTAAAGGCAGACAAGAACACAAAGTTTTATGAATGCTTTGCATTCATATTTGTATCTCTTGAAACTATTTTCTATAAAAAGGAAAAGATTACGTGTTTCTTTGCGTCTTTGCGCCTTTGCGCGAGATAAACATGGCTGAGTAATTACAAATAATCGTACTTTCAATTTAATTTTTTACAAAAGACAGAAATAGATTTCGTTCTGTTATACAAACTAGTTAAATTCTTGCTGTGTTTTCTTTTTTATAAAACAATATCAAAAACTACTATCTTTGCCCTTCTATAAAACTACAATGAATACGAAAACAAATGTTGCTTTTTACACATTAGGTTGTAAACTGAATTTTTCGGAAACATCGAGTATTGCCCGAGATTTTCAATCAGTGGGCTATAATCGAGTAGGCTTTAATGAGGTAGCTGACATTTATGTAATTAATACTTGTTCTGTAACAAAGAACGCTGATAAACGTTTTAAAACAATTGTAAAAACGGCATATAAAAATAATCCGAAAGCTTTTGTTATAGCTATTGGTTGTTATGCACAGCTTCAACCAAAAGAAATCGCCCAAATAGATAATGTCGATTTAGTATTGGGTGCGAATGAAAAGTTTAAAATCACAGATTATATACATTCGTTACAAAAGAAAGAAATCGCCGAAGTTCATTCTTGTGAAATTAAGGAAGTTGCTGATTTTGAAAGTGCCTACTCAATAGGTGATAGAACACGGGCTTTTCTTAAAATACAAGATGGATGTGATTATAAATGTACTTATTGTACGATTCCTTTAGCACGGGGAATATCTAGAAGTGATGCACTCGATAATGTTGTTAAAAACGCAAATGATATAGCCAAAAATAATATAAAAGAAATTGTCTTAACCGGAGTAAATATTGGGGATTATGGTAAGGGAGAAATGGGTGATAAAAACCATCAACATACTTTTTATGATTTGGTTGTGGCTTTAGATAAAGTTGAGGGAATTGACAGATTCCGTATATCATCAATCGAACCCAACTTGTTAAAGAATAAAACAATCAATTTTGTGGCGCAGTCTGCTAAATTTGTTCCTCATTTTCATATTCCGCTCCAATCGGGAAGTGATGTGCTTCTTCAGAAAATGAAAAGGCGCTATAAACGCGAATTATATACGGATAGAGTCTTACATATAAGAAAACAAATTCCGGATGCATGTATTGGAGTTGATGTTATCATCGGCTTTCCGGGAGAAACAGACGAACTCTTTTTGGAAACCTATCACTATTTGAATGAATTGAATATCTCTTATTTACATGTGTTTACATATTCAGAACGTCCAAATACGGAGGCTGAAAAGATGAAAGACATTGTCCCAAAAGATGTCAGACACAAGCGAAGCAAAATGTTGAGGGCTTTATCAATAAAAAAACGTCGTGCTTTTTATGAAAGTCAAATTGGGAAAGAAAAAACAGTTCTTTTTGAAGGAGAAGATAAAGATGGTTTTATGTATGGTTTTACAGAGAATTATGTAAAAGTCAAAACTCCTTTTCAAAAAGAATTAGTCAACACACTACAAGCTGTGATTTTAACAAAAATTGATGAGGATGGAATTGTTTTGTTTGATTGGATAGATTAAATTTGTAACATGGTTGAAGAAAAGATCCACATCTATTTTGTTCCCGGTTTAGCGGCAAACCCTTCTATTTTTGATTTTATTAAACTGCCTAAGGATACCTATGAATTGCATTACTTAGAATGGTTAATACCCGAAAATCCGAAGGAAACAATTGAAGAATATGCACACCGCATGTGTGCTAAAGTAATACATGAGAATATTGTTTTAATTGGTGTTTCGTTTGGAGGGGTAATGGTACAGGAAATGAAAAAAATTCTCAATCCTAAGAAAACGATTATCATTTCGAGTATTAAAAATAAGAATGAGATGCCCTCAAGAATGCATTTTGTTAAAAAAACGAGCGCTCACAAAATATTTCCAATTAAGGCATTTTCAAATATTGAAAAATATGAAAGATATGCTTTTGGAGATATGTTAAAAGGGCGTATCAAACTTTATAAAAAGTACTTGAGTATGCGTGATGAATTGTATTTGCCTTGGGCCATTGATACAATTGTAAACTGGAAACAAGAGAATTCAGATCCCGATATACTACACATTCATGGAACCAAAGACTTTATTTTTCCTATTGAAAACATAAAGGAATGTGTAAAAATTGATGGTGGCACACATATTATGATATTGACTGAGGCAAAAAAAATAACGACTCTTCTACAAGAAATGATACTAGCAAACACAAACAAGATTATGCAAATAGAAAAAACTACAATAAAAGACATAAAAGTAATAGCTCCAAAGATTTATAAAGACAAAAGAGGTTATTTTATGGAATCGTATAATCATAAACTATGGTCCGAACACTTAGAAACAGATTTTGTCCAAGATAACGAATCGATGTCTGAAAAAGGAGTCTTACGAGGCTTGCATTTCCAAAAACCTCCTTATGCTCAAGCAAAATTAGTTCGTGTTATAAAAGGGAGTGTACTAGATGTAGCGGTAGATTTACGAAAATCATCACCCACTTTTGGGCAACATTTTAAAATACTATTAACTGCAGAAAACAAAAAACAGTTGTTTATTCCTGCAGGTTTTGCACATGGATTTTTATGCTTGGAAAATGGAACAGTATTTGCCTATAAATGCTCTCAGTATTATAATTCTAAAGCCGAGGATATAATTGCGTGGAACGATCCCGATCTTGCCATAGAGTGGGGGATAGAGCAAGCATTAGTTTCAGAAAGAGATGCTAAAGCTCAAAAATTTAGTACATTTAAAACACCATTTTAATAATTTTTTTAATTTTTTGTTATGAACAACACCTATAAATTCATCGTATTAATCAGTGTAATTATCCTTGCAGGTTTTTTTATTAATGCAATTTCCAGTGATGAAAAAATCAAAGAAAACACAACAACTCAAACTACAAATGATCCGGAAAAGAATACGAGTGAGTATTATGAAATAAAAGCGCTAAAATTACCAAAAGAAATGAATTTTGCGGGTGAAGAGGCACCTTTACAGAAAAATGATATTTTAGAAAGAATAGATCGTGAACTTTTGGTAAATACCTATTGGCAATCCAATGGTTTATTAATGTTTAAAAGAGCACATAAGTATTTTCCTATAATCGAGCCTATATTAAAACAAAATGGTATTCCTAACGATTTTAAATATTTAGCTGTAATAGAAAGCGGTTTGCAAAATGCAACCTCACCTTCTGGAGCAAAAGGTTTTTGGCAAATTATGAAAGCAACCGGGCGAGAATACGGACTTGAAGTCAACGAAAATGTTGATGAACGTTACCATTTAGAAAAATCAACAAAAGTTGCTTGTAAATATTTAAAAGAATCGAAACAAAGATTTGGAAGTTGGACACTTGCCGCTGCAGCTTATAATGCGGGTAATAAGCGTATATCAGATCGTTTAGAACAGCAAAAAGTAGATGATTATTACGATTTATTATTAAATAGTGAAACAGCGAGGTACCTGCCTAGAATTTTAGCTGTAAAAGAAATTTTATCGCATCCTAAGAAATATGGTTTTAGTTTTGAAAAAGATGATTTATATCGTTTAGAACCGAGTTATGAGATAAAGTTAGATACTGCAATAACTGATATTGCCGGTTTTTCTAAAACTTTTAATATGAATTACAAAGAGATGAAAATGCTAAATCCTTGGTTACGTGAACGGCATTTGAACAACAAATCTCGAAGAGAATACACACTAAAAATAAAGAGATAAGAAAAAAGATGATTATTCACCAGTAAGGATTTTTAAAAATTTATTTCACGCAAAGTCGCAAAGACGCTAAGCAGGTTTTATTACTCTTGGTTTTTTACAAACCTAAAGGCAGACAAAGACGCAAAGTTTTATGAATGCTTTGCATTTATCTTTGCGTCCCTTGATACTATTTTCTAAGAAAAGAAAAGACATTGCGTATTTCTTAGCGTCTTTGCGACTTTGCGTGAGATAAACAGGCTTGAGTAGTTACGAAAAAAGATGAGTTCATGTAAAGAGAATTATATTTTACCTCTTTGTGCTTTTGCATCTCCGTGGTGGTATAAAGGTATATGCTAGAAGTTTAAATCTCCAACTTCTTGTTTTACTTTCTTAAAATCATCCATTATTTCTGTAATTATTTCTTTAACAGGTTTGACTTTATGAATCAAGCCAGCAATTTGACCAATTTCGAGTTCTCCTTCAATTAAATCTCCTTCAAACATGCCTTTTTTTGCTCGGGCTCTTCCTAAAAAATCAATTAACTGCTCTTTACTCGGATTTGTTTGATAGAGCTCTTGAAGTTTATTAAAGAAAGGGTTTTTAATCAAACGTACAGGTGCTAATTCTTTAAAAGTGAGAAAAGTATCACCATCTTGAACAGCGACAACAGCTTGTTTAAAATTGCTATGTGCAGAAGCTTCCAAACTAGCGACAAACCGACTTCCCATTTGTACTCCATCTGCACCTAAAACCATTGCTGCCAACATACCTCTACCAGAGGCAATTCCACCTGCCGCGATAAGCGGAATGTTTATTTTTTCTTTTACCATGGGTAGCAAAGTAAATGTAGTAGTTTCTTCACGGCTATTATGACCACCTGATTCAAAACCCTCTGCCACTATAGCATCTACACCGGCGTCTTGTGCTTTTAAAGCAAATTTGACACTACTTATAACGTGTACAACACAAATGCCATTTTCTTTTAAAAAAGGAGTCCATGTTTTGGGATTACCGGCAGAAGTAAAAACAATTTTTACTTTTTCATCTGCAATTACTTGCATGATTTCTTCAATATTGGGGTAGAGTAGTGGTACGTTTACTCCAAAAGGTTTGTTTGTGTGTTTTTTCGCTTTTTGAATGTGTTCTCGTAAAATTTCCGGGTACATTGAGCCTGCTCCAATCAAACCCAAACCGCCTGCATTACTTACAGCAGCAGCTAATTTGTAACCACTAATCCAAATCATACCTCCTTGAATAATTGGATATTTTATGTCGAATAGTTGGGTTACTGATGTTTTCATATTTTTTTTAATAAAAATTACTTCCATCTTCACCCCCATCAAAATCATCTTCAAGCTCATCTCCAAATTCATCATTGAAGTCGTCTGATATGTTTTCACTTATAAAATTCTTTTCAGGTGCCTGAATCGGTAATTCCCCTAAGCTATATACAAGTTTTGGTTCTTTAGGATTCAGATTGGTATCAATTTTTCGTAATTCTATAAAGAAAGTCCACATGTCTAAAAAATCGTAAATATATAAAAGACGATTATTCATTTCTGAAAAGACTTCTGAAAGCTTGTAGTCTTTCATTTCGTTAGCGTGACCTGTAGTGTTCATATTGATAAGCGGAATCTCTTCTCCTTGCTCCCATTCTTCATCCGTGCGGTAAAAAGCAGCCATTTCTTGAGTTGAAAATCCGTACGCATTAGAAATAGACTTATGAAGCTCTTCTAAAGTAGCATCTGCATTGATAGAAATATCTCTTATAACATCAGTTTCCACATCTAATATACATCGAAAGGAGTATTGCATAGGTTGCTCAATTGTTTTGATTGATAAAAGTACAAAAATATGCTGATTCTAGTGATACGATGACTCAAAGTCATCGTATCACTTCTTTCAAAGTCATCATATCACTCCTTTAACTTCGTTGTGCAAAGTCTGTGACTTTGAGCCATAACAATGAATAAGTACACAAAATTACAAACTTTTCAAAGCAGAACTTTTCGCTTATAACTTTTCACTAAAAGATATTTCGCTATTTTTACACTAAATATTTAATTTTATGGATAAAGCAAAGCAATTGGAAATGATTAACAATTTTATGTCCAATACAATGATGGAAACCTTAGATATAAAGTTTACGGATATAGGTGTTGATTTTTTAGAAGCTACCATGCCGGTAACTTCAAAAGTGCATCAACCTTTGGGTTTGTTGCACGGAGGTGCTAGTGTAGCTTTAGCAGAAAGTGTTGGAAGTACTGCTTCTTATTTTTTAATTGATCACACTAAATATGATATACGTGGCATTGAAATAGCTGCCAATCACTTACGAAGTGTAAAAAGTGGTGTTGTAACAGCCACTGCAAGACTACAGCACAAGGGTAGAATTACACATTTATGGGAAATACGAATTGTCGATGAAAAAAAACGTTTGGTTTCTTTGTGTAAATTAACTAATATTGTACTTCAAAAAAAATAGTATATTCATTTTGAAAGCTTATCCCCAAACAATAGCTAAAAAAATTCTACATTCCTTAGAAAGCCAAAAACCTTTTGTTTTTTATAGAAAAAGTAAAGCAAAGGAAGTAATGGCAATAACTCAAAATAATAGCGATCTTATTACGACAAAAAACTTCGATAAAGCTGGTTTTGTAATGGCTCCTTTTGAAAGAGATAGAGAGGCTGTTTTTTTTCCAAGTTCACAATCTGAAAAAGAGATCTTTAAATATCCTAAAAAAGAAAGATTTTCTAAAAAACATAAAATTCAATCTAAGGGTTTAGATAAAAAGAAATATCTAGAATTAGTTGATGATACCATTGCGTATATAGTAGATGGAAAGGCTGAAAAAATAGTAATTTCTCGTAAGATTAAAAAAACTTACGATAGAAAACAAATCGGATTAATTTATGAGAATTTGCTCAATGAATATCCAAACGCGATGGTATATATTTGGAATCATCCCAAAGTTGGCTTATGGATGGGAGCTACTCCAGAAAGAATGTTGTTTG
>JAUVOS010000228.1 GCA_030599055.1 Lutibacter sp. | reverse complement strand
TCACGTTATATACGACATAATTTTGAAAGTCCAGTGGACTTATGAAATTGTGGGCGAGGCGAAGCGAGGAGTTATAAATGATTTTTGTGAATAGCAATTTACTTTGTATTTTGAGTATATTTGTTGCTTATTGATTTCTATGAAAATAAAATTCACTAAACAAGCAATTATTGAAAGAGACAAAAACATTCAATATCTTTTGGAGGAATGGAATGTTGCAGTAGCTTCCCAATTTTTAGATGAAATTGATGAAAGGATTGAACTTTTAGAAAAAGGAATTTTAGAAGGAAATTATGATAAAGATTTAGGAATGTATCGTATTCTCATAGTAAGTCAAATTACTATGCACTTTGTAGTAGAAAACCAAACTATATTTATTACTAATTTTTGGAATAATTACAAAAAACCATTGTGGTTATAAACCGAATTTTTCTCTTGCCTGCTTTTGACTCTCTTTTGCACCCACAACTCTTCCCGCTACTATATCTTGTTTTGACTTTTTAAAATTTCTCTTAAACTCTTCGTAATATGCTTCTTTTGGAAAAAGAAGTTTGGTTAGGGTTTTAATTTCTTTAGTGTCAAATGTATTTAATCGTAGTTTTCTGTAAAAAGTAGCTGGCTGTAGTTTCAGAGAATTAATAAAATACTTTGTTTTATATGGAGACTCTTCCATATATTCTTTAATATTTTCTATATATTCTGAATATTTTATAACAATACTTAACATAATTAATACTTTTTATTAATAAATTCATTACAAATATAGTGATATATTTAATACTATACTTGATTCTGTTTTGAAAAATTATGTATTTGGTATACAACCCACTCCACACACATTACGCCACCGCCCTACTCCATGCACTGCGTAATAAGTATTCCATTACATTTTCAGGAAAAATCTTTCAATAAACTTTTTTAGAAAACATCACTTTCAAAGCTTTTTTCAACCAAATCGACGAAGGAGATTCACGAACTCCATTAAATAACAATAAAAATGATTGTGAGTAAAGCAAAATAACCCTGAAATAAATTCAGGGCAGGCTCTACGCAGTACATTATAATGCAAAAATGCATTATAATATTCGTTATATACGACATAATTTTGAAAGTCCTGTGGACTTTTGAAATTGTGGGCGAGGCGAAGCAAGGAGTTATAGCAATTTGTGTTGATTTACATTTATGTGTAAAAAACTAGTAACTTTGTGACTATGATACAGTTAAACAAATACATAGAGATTAATAAAGAAAAGAGATTTGGTAAGCCTATTATTAAAGGAACTCGAATTTCTGTTTATGATGTTTTATCATGGTTATCTAATGGTATGACACGTAAGGAGATTATTAATGATTACCCCGAGCTTACAAATAATCAAAACAATGCTTGTTTATTTTTTGCTGCTAAAAGAGAACAAAATCATTTATAAGAAAACACAAAAAATATCAATAATAGCATAAGTTAATTCTTATTCAGACAACACTTTTTATATTTTTTCCCACTACCACAAGGACAAGGTTCATTTCTGCCAATTTTTATATCTCTTTTTATAGGTATTAAGCCCCCTATTTCCTTATCTGATGAAATGTCTTGTATGTTTCTATCTGTATAACCAGACCACGTAGATACAATATTTTTGTAACGATTTGTAATACTTAAAACTTCATTTTGAAAATTGAGTTTGCTTTCTCTTTTTATATCAATTAAAACAGAAGTATATTGTCCACAAACACTTACATCAACTTTATGCTGTTTATATAAGTTTTTTATTGTAGGAAGTAGTTCCACTGCATTCATTTCAATAACACTTGAGATTAATAAACCAATAAGTGTACTATCTACAATATTATCATCTATACTTGCTTTTAAATAGAAATCAAATATATCTGCAAACCACGAGATTACTTCATCTTTCTTTTTAGGTTGATTAAACGCAATTTGTAATACTGCCTCGGAAAGCTCACTTTTTGAATAAGTATATACCCCAGGCAAGTACATAAATGATTTACATACATCTAATTTATTTTGTACAATTTTGTAAAGAGGTTCCCAAAATCCTTCAGTTATAAAATCGCCTATAAATAAATGAATGAACTCATCAGACTGTTGTAAAACTTCTAAAATAACATCTAAACTCTCCGTAGCTTCTAGTTCACCTAATAAATAAACAGCATGAATAACAAAAGAAGTGTTTTCAAAATTAAAATCATTTTCCTTAATTCTTTTATTATGTACAGAAAACCTATCAATACTATCGGTTAGCACTAATTCTAAATCCTTAATAAGTGTAATTCTAGGTAAATTTAAAATACTATCCAAGTCATCAATAATTGATTTTACGTCTCTTTTGTATAATAGTTGTATTTCTGAATGTTTAAAAACAGGTGATTTGCTAGCTTTTTTTCGTTTTACTACAGTTTTAGTTTCTACTTTGATTCTTTTTTTGTCTATTTCTTTCATGTTTTTAAAAGCATGTTGCATTCGTAAAATACTGACATGTTTTTCAGTTTCTTCGGCATCTATAGAATCTGGTGCAAGCTCTTTAATTATCTTTAATCTATTTTCTGCTTCAGCTAAATTACCCATTCCTAAAAAATATAAAGTTGTAGCTTTTAAAAAACCAGTAACCTCTACAATATGAAAGGTGTTTCTTTTTGGATATAAAGCACCTAACTCCATTTCATTACCTAGTATTTCGGGTATTTTATCATATTGCTTAGTATAATATAACTCGAATGCGATATTAAGCTTTCCAAATAAATAATCAGGATGTTCTGCTACTATCCACTTAGTTACTTCATTTGCCTTTTCCTTATTTCCTTGTGTATGATACAAGACACTTAAATAGTTTTTTAATTGTGGATTTTTAGGATGTTGTTCAATAAGTTTATGAAACCTTTTAATTCCTGATTTTTCCCCTGATAAAGCTAATGTATATAGTGATTCCATTTGATTTTTAAGATCACTACTTATAGCATTTTCTTTATCCATAAAATCTGAATTTGATGTTATTTTATAGCTAAATAAATGATGTTTATTTTTCATTTTACACTTAAGTTAGATTTAATACTTTTAACATGTCAAATATACAAAGTAGTATTTTCTTTTCTTAAAAAAACACAAACCTTTTAAAAAATCATCCAAATTGTAAGAATCATCTAAAACCATTCCACACACATTACGCCGCAACCCTACTCCATACGCTACGTAATAAGTGTTTCATTACATTTTTAAGGAAATCACTCGAACTGACAATACTAAAAAGGCTATACAGAAATCACTATCAAAAAGAACTATAATGTACTGAGTTATGTTATTTTTCTTTGGTTGAAAAAAGCAATGAAAGTGATAAACTTCTAAAAAAAGTTTGCTGAAAGATTGTAAATACGTTAGTATTTATAATTGTATCGAGAACATGTTAAAGCAATTTACGGCTTTCTTGGACAAACATCATTCTGTTTAGATTGTCTTTAGTTGCGTTTATTTTTTGAAATTTTGATATATATAACTAGTAATTTATTTGAGCTTACGAGTTAAGGTTAAGTGAAATGGAAGTCAAGAGGATTTTCCCTCTTTTTGATAAAACTTTCAGAAAAAGAGTATAAATACACTTAAAGTAAAATTAACCCCGATTTTCATCGGGGTTAGGATAT
>JAUVOS010000205.1 GCA_030599055.1 Lutibacter sp. | reverse complement strand
ATTAAAAATATTTCTTTACTTTTGTTGGAAACTTATTTTAATGAAAACAATTAAAACCGCCCTCGTTTTATTATTGGTCATTTTTTTTATATCCTGTGAAGATGATGGAATTTTTGGTTTATACGATGAACAGAGTAATACTGATTTTGAATTGAATTTTGGATATTCTGTTAACCATAATTTTATTGGAAAAGTCATTGATGTAAATTACAACCCAATAAATGATGCTGAAGTGAAAATTGGAGATCAAACAGCTACAACCGATGCAAATGGTATATTTTTAATCAATGAAGCTTCAGTTTATCAGAATTTTGCCTACATAACAGCAAGAAAAAGTGGATTTCTACAAGGTTCAACTAGTATGATTCCGAACTCTGGCACTAATAAACTAACAATTATGTTGCTAGACAATACCCCAATCCGAACTATAGATAGTGGGGTCGTTGAAACGATTTCTTTAACAGATGGAACTTCTATCACCCTTCAAGGAGATTATGTCAATGATAGTGGTTCTTCTTATTCTGGCATCGTTGATGTTTTTCTTTATAATATCTCACCTTCTGATAAAAAAATCGAAAACCTTATAACAGGAATGCCCTATGCCGAAGGAGAAGATGGCAAAGAAAATTATTTGGAAAATTTCGGTATGATTGCAATAGAACTACGGGATAGTAGTGGTAATATATTGAATCTTGCAGATGACTCATCAGCAGAAATTAGGGTTCCTTTAGAAGCTACTTTACAAACAATTGCACCCAATGCAATTTCACTTTGGTATTTTGACACAGAAAATGGTTATTGGAAAGAAGGAGAAGAAGCAAACTTGCAAGGACAAGCCTATGTAGGAACAATTGATCGTCTGTCTTTTTGGTCGTTAAGTAAGAGATATCCCGTACATATTATCAAAGTAAAAGTCTCGGATAATGATGACAATGCAATTAGCAATCAACAAATAAATTTGACGTATGGAAATTCTAACTATCCGTTTACATCAATTAATGATTACACCAATTCTGAAGGATTAACAAGACTACTTGCACCTTCTGAAACAATAAACCTAAGTGTTTATAATCACGATATTTGTGGTGGAAATATTATCCACAATGAAGTTCTTGTATCAACAACTATAGATCTAGAAACAGCTATTATATTATCAGATAGCAACTTATCTAATGAGCAAATAGTTGGTTCTTTTACTACCTGTTCTGATGCTGTTGTTGAACTAGGATATGTGTCATTTGAAATAGGAACAGAAATGTTTTATGATCCTATATACCAAGGAGAATATAAAATGAATTTTTTGAGTTGTACAAGTTCTAAAAGTTTTCAAATTAGTGCAATTGATTATTTGAATACACAAGAATTTGGCACAATCAATTATTACTTTGTTAATCCTATTACGTACATTGGTGAACTTGCGGTTTGCAATAATGTAAGAGAAATTATACAATTCACAATTGATGAAGGAACCGAAAAAGTATTAATTACAAATAAAATATACGCTAAATTCAATCCTACGAATTCAGGGTATAATGCTCCATCTCTGACGATTTTTGAACAAACCACAAATTCAAGATTTAATCTCTTTGGACTTTTAAATACTCCACCTTATACTGGTGTATATGACAATTATGAGATTGGAAATCATACAGATAGAGGGATGAATATTGGGCAAAGTATTGATGTTTCCAACACAAATAACAACATCTCTTATAATTTTGTAAAATTAGGAAATATAGGTGAATATATTGATATGCACTTTAATGGAGAGTATGAGGATATGAATGGTAATCCGCATAACATTGTAGGAGTTGTTCACATTATTAGAGATGAATAAAAGGTATTAAATCTTAACTGCTAAAGACGAGACTGAACCCTTTTAACCTGAGTATTCAATAAAATAACACTAAATAACTAAATCTTTTACGAATCTATTTATTCTCAAAGTCTGGGTAATTGTATAAACAAGCATTCAAATCCTAAACTAAAAGCCTAAAGCCAATTAAAAACCTACGACTTATTGTATCTATTCACCCGTAAGAGTTTTTAAAAATGTATTTCACGCAAAGGCGCTAAGCAGGGTTGTTTACTCTTGTTTTTTTACAAATCTAAAGGCAGACAAGAACACAATGTTTTATGAATGCTTTGCATTCATTTTTGTATCTCTTGACACCATTTTCTAAAAATAGGAAAAAGAATACGTATTTCTTTGCGTCTTTGCGCCTTTGCGCGAGATAAACATGGCTGAGTAGCTACGACTTATTCGCCAACTGCCCACAAGCGGCATCAATATCCTTCCCACGGCTACGACGAACGTTTACAATGATATGATTGCGTTCTAATTCGGTAATATACTTATCCGTAACACTTGCAGCCGCCTGTTGGAACTCACCACCATCAATTGGGTTATATTCTATCAGATTTACCTTTGCAGGAACACGTTTACAATACGCAACTAGTGCATCTATATCTTTTTGTTTGTCGTTTATATCCTTCCAAATAATGTATTCAAAAGTAATGCGATTTCCTGTTTGCCAATCCCAATATTTTAATGATTCCATTAATTCCTCTAAGTTATTAGAAATATTGACTGGCATCATAGCCGAGCGCACCTCATCAATTGCCGAATGTAAAGAAACCGCCAAATTAAAACGAGCGCCTTCATCTGCCATTCTCTTTATCATTTTGGGTACGCCAACAGTAGAAAGTGTAATCCGTCTAGGTGACATTGCTAAACCTTCATCTGAAGTAATCATGTCAATAGATTTCATCACATTATCGTAATTGAGAAGTGGTTCGCCCATTCCCATAAAAACGACATTGCTCAATTTATGACCGTGATACAATATGCTCTCTCGATTTATTGCTGCCACTTGATCAAAAATTTCATCGGGTTTTAGATTGCGTTGTTTTTTAAGGCGTGCCGTTGCACAAAATGTACAACCCATTGCACAACCTACCTGACTTGAAATACAAGCGGTCGTTCTCGTATCTGTCGGAATTAACACTGATTCTACTATCAAACCATCAAAGAGTTTAATGGCATTTTTTACTGTTCCATCTTTAGAACGCTGCATAGTATCCACCGCAATATGATTAATCACAAAATTAGTATCGAGAAAAGTACGCGTGTCTTTTGATAAGTTGGTCATTTCATCAAAAGTATGTGCTTGTTTTTTCCATAGCCATTCATAGACTTGATTACCACGAAAAGCCTGTTGCCCTTTTGCGACAAAGTATTCTCGTAGTTGGTCTTTGGTGTAGGCTCTGATGTCGGTTTTCATTGAAAATGCTTTTCGCAGTATGCTACGCGCTATACGCTTGTTTATTGATATTTAAATTGATACTTCAAATGTTATTTATTCCTTGATTATTAAAATCCATTGCATTTTGCGTATTGCCTAAAGCGCAAAGAGCAAAGCCCAAAGCACCTTACAAAACCATCTCCTCATACGAAAGTACAGTTTCAAATCCTTTTTTCTTAAAATATTTTGGGGTATCGTCATTTCCCGTTGCTAATATAAAATCGCCACCCCAAGCGCCGAGACTTTTGATTTCTCCGAAGTAATCTTTAAACAATGCTTCTTTTACTGGTTTTCTTTGTAAAACACGACTCATAATTTGTTCGTGATCTTTTATAAGGTTCTTAAAATGATGTAATGAATTTGTTCCAGAAATCACATTTGTTATGGCAGAAATGTTTTCAATCTCCCGAGTAAGACCTTTTTGTTGTTTGTTAAATATCCTAATTTCTTTATCGCTTTGTTGTTTTTTATTTAAATGTACAAAATACAATTGATCTTTAAACCAAGGATTAAAATTAGCTGCATAAACAATCGGTTTATTGTCTGTTAGTCGGTAAAATATCGGACTATCATTTTGAGCACAAGCAATATCATAACCACTGCCTCCCATAGTTTTTTGGAGTAATTCAAAAGCATCTACTTCTGCCCATTGGGCTATATTATTTAATAAAGTTGATGAACTCCCTAAACCCCAATTTCTTGGAAAGTCAAGTTTTGTAGTAACTTTATATCCTTGTTTTTCATTTAAAAAGTTAGGGTTTTGTATTTGAGCTTGGCGTAAAATCTTAAGTAAAGTATCTGAGACTTTGTCTGATAAATTTAAATCGTTTAAGGGCAATTGAAAATCTGTTTGAAACCAAATTTTTCCTTTTTCGTCATAGCTTTCCCAACAAAGTTTTACTTCATCGATTGGATGCACTACCAAATTTTGACCTAATTTTGTTGGAACTGCTAAGCCTTCTGCACCTTTTAACACTAAATATTCTCCTGT
>JAUVOS010000075.1 GCA_030599055.1 Lutibacter sp. | reverse complement strand
TAACCTATGATCATAATTTTGCGGGTAATTTTGATAATATTAATGATAATTCAAGTGGTGAATTTAGAATGCAAAAACATAATTTCATGTATGAAGTAGGTATAGGGATGGATTTTTATTTGGTTTGGTTTAAGTTTTCTCCATCTATACGTGGTGTCTTTGCGATAAACAACGAATTAAAACGTGATGCTGCCGATGTAAACTCCGGGACTGTAAGTCAATGGACAACACCAATTGACTATTTTGGCACACGTGGCATTTTTCTGAGGTTTGCTTTTCAATAGAATCTAATGTAAAATAGTATTTTTTTTACCGCAAAGCTGTTTGTTTGTCTTTTTTATTTATTCCTTAAAAATCGGATGCTTTTGTTTCTCGCAAACATAGGAGGCGCTAAGCTATGTCTGCTTCTCTTTGCGACTTTGCGACTTTGCGTGAAATAATTTATCTCTGCTTTTTCTATTGCTTTTCTCTCTCTTATTTTCTTCTAAATTCGCTTAAAAAAACAGCAGTTGCCATGGCTACGTTTAGGCTTTCAGCTTGAGATTCCATCCCAAAATTTGGAATTGCAATTTGATAATCTGCCAGTTTTTGAATACTTTCACGAATACCATTTGCTTCATTTCCCATGACAATAATCGCCTCTTTTGGCAAGGATTGCTTATATATATTATCGCCATCCATCAAAGTCATGTATTTAGATAGTTTACTATTAAAAAGATAAGACTCTATATCTGTATAGGTAATATTAACACGAGCTAAACTACCCATAGTAGCTTGTACAACTTTTGGGTTATAGCAATCAACCGTATCTTTAGAACATATTAATTGAGAAACGCCAAACCAATCACATAGACGAATAATTGTTCCTAAATTTCCAGGGTCTTTAATGCCATCTAACACAATCTGCAATCCTTTATCAATGGGTTTTCTAAAAGCGGGAATTTCAAAAATACCGAGTACATTATTAGGAGTCGTAAGATTACTTATCTTTTTTAATTCGCTTGATGTAACTCTATTTATTTGGTCTTTATCTAAATCAAGGTCAAGATCTTTAAGAGCATAAATTTTCTTTACTTTAAAATGAGATTGTAGTAACTCATATACCAATTTTTCTCCTTCTGCCACAAATAACAAATGCTTGTTGCGGTACTTTTTTTGAGCCAAACTCGTTATTAATCTAATTTCATTTTTAGAAACCATACAAAAGAACTATTTTTGAAAGTTTAAAACAACCACGCTAGTGAAGCACAATATTACAATATTTCTAACTTTTATAAGCTTAGTCTTTTTGATTTGGTCATGTAGTAGCACAAAATATGTTCCGGAAGACGAATTACTTCTCAAGAAAAATTCAATTGAAATAAATGGTTCCAATAGCAAAAATGACAAACTGAATCCCTATATCATTCAAAAACCCAATTCAAAAGCAATTGTATTTCCCCTAAAACTATGGTTTTATAATTTTGGTGATAAAAGTTATGAAAAAAAATGGAATGATAAAATTATCAAATACAAAGATTCAAATCATCTTTTCACAAAGATTCTTTCATTAAAACAGACTGTAGGCTGGGCTAATTTTAATAAAGATATAAATAAATGGGTTTTTAAAAACGGAGAAGAACCAGTTTTGCTAGATACAAAAAAAACAAAAGAAACACTTAAAACACTAAAATTATACTATTTAAATGAAGGTTTTTTTAAGGCGAAAGTTGCTTATAAAATTGATACTTTAAGTTCTAAAAAAGCACGAGTAATTTACAAAATTGAGAAGAATAATGTTTTCGTCATTGACTCGATTAAGCGGCAAATAGCCTCTCCAATTATCGACTCATTATACAAACTTCATTATGAAAAAACACTTATTAAAAAGAATAAGCAATTTAAAACTTCTAATTTTGAAAAAGAAGCAGATCGACTGACAAAGATCTTTAGAAATGCAGGAGTCTATCATTTTTCAAAATATTCTATAAATTTTAGAGAAATTGATTCAACAAGTTCAGATTATAAAACAACTGTACTTGTAGATATTGCAGATCGTATCGTTGAAGAAAATGATAGTTTGGTGAGTTACCCTTATCAAATATCCACAATCAAAAAAGTCAAAATATATACTGATTATTCCTATTTTCAACGAAATGACTACCTAAAAGACAGTATTCACTTTAGGAATTTGAATTTTTATGCTTATGACAAAATAAAGTATAAACCACATTTATTAGAACAATCTATTTTTATAAAACCCAAACAAAAATATTCAGACACAAACAACGAACTTACACGTCAAAATTTAAGAAATCTCAATAACTTTAAATCCATTCGAATTAATTACGAAGAAGTTGAAAATAATCAACTAATAGCTCATATTTTATTGACTCCATCAAAACAATATGGATTAAAATTAGAAAGTGAATTGGCACACAGCAACATAAAACCTTATGCCATTTCAGGAAAATTGTCCTTGAGTAATAAAAACACATTTAAGAGAAATGAAATCCTACAATTTGGGATACAAGGATCCATAATAAACAGTACAAGAATCGCTAATGATAATAATTCTTTTTTTAATGCTTGGGAACTAGGAGTTGATGTTTCCTATAAAATTCCGCGTTTTCTTATTCCTTTTAACCAAAGCAAATCATTTCTTAAAACAATAACACCAAAAACTACTTTCACTCTTGGAACAAGCTTACAAAAAAACATAGGATTAGACAAACAACGTTTTACTGCAATTGCAGAATATGATTGGGAAATAACTTCTAAAACAAAACACCGATTAGAAATCCTAAATGCACAATTCATTAAAAACTTAAATGTCAATTCATTTTTTAGTGTTTATAATTCAGAATATCGAAAACTCGTTACAATTCAAAATGATAACTCTGACTATTTTTCAAATGATTTATTAGAAAATCCTCTTAATTTTATAGCAATAGCTTTAGAAAACACGGAGTTTAGTCAAAATAATCCTGAAGACTATTTAAAAATTCAAAATATTGAAAAACGCTATACTATTATTACGGAAGATGTTTTAGTGCCTGCAATTACATATCAATTTATCTACAACACGCAATCCAACTACAAGGACATTGATTTTTCTTATTTTAGAGCTCAAATAGCTTCTTCGGGACTTCTAAGTTCACTTTTTGCCAAAAATTCAGTCTCAAATGATCCAAAACAGATATTTGGAACCAACATAGCACAATATTTTAAATTAGACTTAGAGTTTAAAAAACATTGGAAATTAAATTTTAAAAATGTATTAGCATATAGGACAAACATAGGAATTGCTATACCTTATGGAAATTCTACATCCATCCCTTTTAGTCGTAGTTATTTTGTGGGTGGTCCCAATGACATCAGGGCGTGGCGAATATATGAATTAGGACCGGGCAGTGAAAATAGCAGACTTGAATTTAATGTTGGAAATCTAAAATTACTGAGTAGTATTGAATATCGATTTGATATCATTAGTAGTTTTAAAGGGGCACTTTTTATCGATGCCGGAAATATCTGGGACACCACTAATTCTGATTTGACAAGCGATGAAGCAAAATTTGAAAGTT
This sequence comes from Lutibacter sp., assembly GCA_030599055.1. GTDB lineage: Bacteria > Bacteroidota > Bacteroidia > Flavobacteriales > Flavobacteriaceae > DQTL01. Next base: position 7,139 of record JAUVOS010000075.1, on the reverse strand, counting down.
TTAAATCCCTACAAAACATTGCAATAGGTTCTGGTTTTGGAATTCGATATGATTTTAGTTTTCTCGTATTTCGAGCTGATTTAGGTTTTAAAACATTTGAACCCTATAATATCAATGGAGAAAAATGGTTACAAAAATCAAGTTTAAAAAAACCAATTTTAAATATAGGAATAAATTATCCTTTTTAATAACCTGAGGTCGATAGAAACTAATGGCTCTAGTTTAGAATAGCTATGATTTCAAACTTTAATACTTTTGAGGTTTATCGCAAGGCTCCTAAGTTTTTCGCAAGGCAATGCTTTGCGACCTTTGCGTAAATATTTTTTGCGTGCCTTGCGGTTAAAAAATAATTGATAATCAATCTATTATAATATATTATGGCTAAAAATAGTAAGGTTATTTTAAACTAGAGCCTTAAATATTCAATCCTTCTATCATTTATATAATCTTTCATTTTGTTAGTATTTATATAAACATTACCTTTGTGCCTCATCAAAAATATCCATTTTATTATGTCACATACAATTAAATCAGGAGTAGCAACAGGCACTCAAGTACAAGAAATTTTCAAATTGGCTAAAGCAAATAATTTTGCGATTCCTGCCGTAAATGTAGTTGGTTCAAACACTATTAATGCTGTTATGGAAACCACTCGTGAATTAAATGCACCCGTAATTATTCAATTTTCAAGTGGAGGAGCTCATTTTAACGCAGGTATGGGGCTATCTAATGAGAATCAAAAAGCTGCTGTTGCTGGAGCTGTTGCAGGAGCAAAACACATACATCACTTGGCAAAATTATATGAAATTCCTGTAATTTTACATACCGACCATTGTTCAAAAAGTAAATTACCTTGGATTGATGGCATGTTAGACGAAGGTGAAGTTTTTTATAAAGAAAATGGCATTCCTTTGTACAGTTCTCATATGATTGATTTATCGGAAGAACCTTTAGAAGAAAATATCGAGATCTGTAAGAGATATTTAGAAAGAATGCATAAAATAGATATGACTTTAGAGATAGAATTAGGAATAACAGGTGGTGAAGAAGATGGGGTTGACAATACTGATGTAGATGTCTCTAAGTTATACACGCAACCCGAAGAAGTAGCTTATGCTTATGAAGAATTATCAAAAATAAGTCCTAATTTCACAATTGCAGCTTCTTTTGGGAATGTTCACGGTGTTTACAAACCCGGAAATGTAGTGTTAACTCCTAAGATTCTTGATAATTCACAAAAATATATTGAGAAAAAATTCAATACGGATAAAAAACCCGTTGATTTTGTTTTTCACGGTGGCTCTGGTTCAACTTTAGAGGAAATTCGTGAAGCAATATCATATGGTGTGATAAAAATGAATATTGACACAGATATGCAATTTGCATTTACTACCGGTATCAGAGATTATATGGAAGAAAATGCGGCATATTTGCAAAGTCAAATTGGGAATCCTGATGGACCTGACCAACCGAACAAAAAATATTATGACCCACGAAAGTGGTTACGCAAAGGAGAAGATACTTTTATAACTCGTTTAAAACAAGCCTTTGCCGATTTAAACAATATCGATACATTATAAAAGAATTATTAACGTATAAAGAGAACTTCTCATCACAAGTTTAGAATAGAGTCGTTTTTTTTACACCTTACATAATCAGTCAGTTACATTAATTGATTGTTAAAAAATCCAAAAAAAAGCAAATAATCACAAATTATTTGCTTTTTTTGCACCTAGCAACCAACTAAAAACCAAAATTATGAGTTCATGGTTTAAGCGAGATACCAAAGGTATTACTACACCAACAGAAGAGAAGAAAAATATTCCTGAAGGAATTTGGTATAAATCTCCCAACGGTATTATTATCGATACCGAAGAGTTAAAAGAAAATCTCTATGTAAGTCCTGAAGATGGCTATCATGTTAGGATAGGCAGTAAAGAATACTTCGAAATACTATTGGATGACGATAAATTTAAGGAGTTAAATCCAAAGATGAGATCAAAAGATCCACTAAAATTTGTAGATACAAGAGCCTATAGTGAAAGGTTAAAACAAGCCTATGAAAAAACAGATCTTCACGATGCCATTCGAACAGTGGTTGGAAAGTCTATGGGAAAAGATATTGTCATTGCTGCCATGGATTTTAGTTTTATAGGAGGTTCAATGGGTAGCGTTGTAGGAGAAAAAATTGTACGTGCTGTCAATTATGCACTTAAAAAAAAGATACCTTTTTTATTAATATCAAAATCTGGCGGTGCAAGAATGATGGAATCTACTTTATCATTAATGCAGTTAGCCAAAACATCTGCCAAGTTAGTGCAGCTAGAAGAAGCAAAAATACCATATATCTCTTTGTTGACCGATCCAACAACAGGAGGAACAACTGCTTCATTTGCAATGTTGGGTGACATAAATGTTGCCGAACCTAACGCTTTGATTGCTTTTGCAGGACCACGAGTAGTAAAAGACACAACCGGAAAAGATTTGCCAAAAGGTTTTCAACGATCAGAATTCGTTTTAGAACATGGATTTTTAGATGCTATTTACGAGAGAAAAAATCTTAAGAAAATGATTAATCTCTACATAGATTTAATTCTAAATCAACCCGTTCGTAAAGAAATAACAAAACCAAAAGAAGCTTAATAAGCTCTTTCAATACTATTAACTTGAGCTCAACCTAAGGTTATTAACCCGCATTATTCATGAATAATGCGAAGTTAAAAAGTTAAAAGTGTAAAGTTCATAAAGTTAGCCTTTGTCTTTAAACTAAGAAAAATTCATGAATTTTTCGGGTTAAGTACAAAAAAAAGCCACATCCAAGTTGAATGTGGCTTTTAATGTATCTAAGAAAAAATTTAGTTTAATATAATTATATGTTCAACACCATTTGAATCGGTAAAAATTGCTTCATTATCACAACTTCCATCTCCAAAATCTAAAGTACCTGCGTGATTATTATGTGTTAGGGCAATGACGCCACTTACAATAAACCTACAAGCTAATTCTCTACGAAGTGGCGTTGTAACAATACCACTATTTATATTTCCATTTAAAAATTCAGTTGTCCAGTTACCGGTAATTAAAAATACATTGTCACCCCATGTTCCGGAGCCAAATCCTTCAACCCATTCCCTAATCTTCACTCCTACTCTATGTGCTGAGTTTCCATTGGGCCAAATAATCGTTATATCTTGATTCTTTGTTGATTGAGGGTTCCCATTTTCATTCATCCGTTCTCTAAAAATTGAACCACCACCTTCAATATTTTTATAATTAAAAAAGAAGTTTGTAAAAGAATACTTTATTGTTCTTGTCAACGCATTAGGATCTCTTTCATATACAATAGTTATAATACCGCTTAGGTAGTTTCCATTATTCATCTCACAACCTTCGCCAAAATCTAATGTTACAGTACGTGTAAAACCGCTAATTACTACTGTTTTTGTCATACATTCGGGTAAAAAGGGATTTATTTTGGACCGTGTTACTAAGCCTTCTTCTACAATAAAAACTTCCTCAACAATACTTGAGACATTGTCAGAAACCACATCAATCTCCGCTGATTTTTGTATGCTTTCAGTTACTGCTTCATCAGCTACTACAATTTCATCTTTTTTACAACTCATTATTAATAAAACACTTACAAAAAGTGTTACTAAGATTCGAATTTTAAATGTTTTTGATTTCATAATAATAAATTTATAGATTAATACTGTTTATTTGCCTATTACGACTTTTATAATGATAAAAGGTTTAACAAAAAAAAAATTAGTTTTAACTCAAACGCTTGTCTCCAAATCATCCCAAAAAATTAAAATACTGATACTCATTGCTATTCTAAAATATAATGTTAATTTTGCGGTCTTGATTGAAAAACATCAATACATAATAATTATTAATCATTAAAATTTAATGTTGGCATGTATTTAACACCAAAAATTAAAAAAGAGCTTTTTAAAAAGCACGGTAAATCAGAAACTGATACCGGATCAGCTGAAGGGCAAATCGCCTTATTCACACACAGAATAAACTATTTAACAGGACACCTGAAAAAAAATCAAAAAGATTTTAACACAGAACGTTCCTTAGTTAAGATAGTTGGTAAACGCAGAAATTTACTAAACTATTTAATGAAAAAAGATGTATTGCGATATCGCGCAATCGTCAAAGAACTCGAATTACGTAAATAATTCAAAACTGCAAAGAGACGTAACAACGTCTCTTTGTCTTTTAGTGTCAAAACTTCTTTGGCACAACTAATAAAAGCGTTATTAAACTTTTCATTGGAAACTTTTTCGACACAATTACAGTAACCAATTGTTTAATATAATCCCGAATAGTCGGGTAAAAAAATTTAAAAAATGATTCCAAAAGTTTTTAGAGAGGTCATTGACCTTGGAGATGGAAGAGAAATTTCCATCGAAACCGGAAAATTAGCCAAACAGGCTCATGGTTCGGTAGTAGTACAAATGGGAAAAGCCATGTTATTATGTACGGTTGTATCTAATTATAAAGCAAGTCCTGTAGACTTTTTACCTTTAACGGTAGATTATAGAGAAAAATTTGCGGCTGCAGGGCGTTATCCTGGAGGTTTCTTTAAAAGAGAAGCAAGACCAAGTGATGGTGAAGTATTAACTATGCGTCTAGTAGATAGAGTACTACGCCCATTATTTCCCAAAGATTATCACAATGAAGTACAAGTTATGATTCAATTAATGTCTCATGATGAAAATGTAATGCCAGATGCGTTAGCAGGTCTAGCAGCTTCTGCAGCAATTCAATTAAGTGATTTCCCTTTTGAAACTCCTATTTCTGAAGCACGTGTTGCCAGAGTAAATGGAGAATTCGTTATCAATCCTAGTAGAGCTCAATTAGAAGAATCTGATATTGATATGATGATTGGCGCTTCTGCAGATTCAGTAATGATGGTAGAAGGCGAAATGCTTGAGTGTAGCGAAGAAGAAATGATAGAAGCAATTAAGTTTGCTCACGAATCTATCAAAGTTCAAATTGCAGCACAAGTTCGTTTAGCTGAAGCTGTCGGTAAAAAAGAAGTTCGTGAATACGAAACTGCTGAGGAAAACGAAGAATTAGGCAAAAAGATACACGACCTTTCTTATGACAAATGTTATGCAATTGCAAAACAAGGCACATCTAAAGCAGAACGAAGTGATGCATTTGCTGCTGTAAAAGAAGAAGTAATTGCCTCATTTACCGAAGAAGAAATCGAAGAATTCGGTCACTTAGTTGGTGATTATTACAATAAGGCTCAAAAAGAGGCGGTACGAGAATTAACTCTTAGTGAAGGATCACGTTTAGATGGTCGTAAAACTGACGAAATTAGACCTATTTGGTGTGAAGTTGATTATTTACCATCAACACATGGTTCTGCCGTTTTCACAAGAGGTGAAACTCAAGCTTTAGCTACAGTAACTCTAGGAACATCTAGAGAAGCAAATAAAATAGACATGCCATCTTACGAAGGTGAAGAAACATTCTATTTACATTATAACTTCCCTCCTTTTTGTACAGGTGAAGCACGTCCTTTAAGAGGAACGTCTCGTCGTGAAGTTGGTCATGGAAATTTAGCGCAACGTGCATTAAAAAATATGATTCCTACTGATTGTCCTTATACAGTACGAGTTGTTTCTGAAGTATTAGAATCTAATGGTTCTTCTTCAATGGCAACTGTTTGTTCTGGTACAATGGCATTAATGGATGCAGGCGTACAACTTACAAAACCTGTTTCTGGTATTGCCATGGGATTAATTTCTGATGGAGATCGTTATGCAGTTTTATCTGATATTTTGGGAGATGAAGATCACTTAGGTGATATGGATTTTAAAGTTACGGGTACTGCTGATGGGATAACAGCCTGTCAGATGGATATTAAAGTAAAGGGGCTTCCTTATGAGATTTTAATTAATGCATTAAATCAAGCTCGTGATGGTCGCTTACATATTTTAGAAAAATTAACAGATACGATAGCACAACCAAATGGAGATGTGAAATCACACGCTCCAAAAATGGTAACAAGAACAATTCCTAACGAATTTATTGGTGCTTTAATTGGTCCTGGTGGAAAAGTAATTCAAGAATTACAAAAAGAAACTGGCTGTACAATTGTTATTAATGAAGATCCTGTTACTGAAGAGGGTATTGTTGAGATTTTAGGAACTGGTCAAGAAGGTATTGATGCTGTTTTAGCTAAAATTGATTCTTTACTTTTCAAACCTGAAAGAGGCAATGTTTACGAAGTTAAAGTTATTAAAATGCTTGACTTTGGAGCAGTTGTAGAATACCTAGATGCTCCAGGTAACGAAGTATTATTACACGTAAGTGAATTAGCTTGGGAACGTACTGAAAATGTTAGTGATGTAGTAAATATGGGAGATATTCTTAAAGTGAAGTATTTTGGTCAAGATCCAAGAACTCGCAAAGAAAAAGTTTCTCGTAAAGCATTACTAGAAAAGCCTGAAGGCTATGTAGCAAGACCCCCGAGAGATAATAACAGAGGTAGAAATAGCGGAAGAAGAGATAATCGCGGAAGAGATAATCATCGTGATGACAGAAAACCTAGAGATAATAAGTAAACTTATTGTTTTCTAAAGAAATAAAAAAAGGCTTTCAAAATTGAAAGCCTTTTTTTTGTTTTAATCCCATAAGAAAAGCGCTCATCACAAAGTGATGAGCGCCTTCTTATTTACCCCCTTAGGATAAGCTAAGTAACTTATCCTTTTTCATAGTCTAATTTGACGACAAATCTATGAAATAGTTTTACATAACTACCGCATAAATCACAAACTAATCAATGATTTTTTTGTATTTATTGCAAATAGTATATATTTGCGCAAAGTTTCCCCTGACATATGAATGATACCCAAAAAGTTTTTATCAGTATTCTCAAAGAAAAAATTCCTTTCAATATTTCGGCTATTGATGAAATTGCTTCAGTTTTAGGAGTTAATTACGATGCTGCTTATAGGCGTTTAACTGGAAAAGTAGCTATCAATTTAGAGGAAAGCATACTACTCGCAAAAAAGTTTGATATATCATTAAACGATTTGTTTAAGGTAGGAGAAGCGAACACATATCTTATTCGAGAAAGTAGTACTGTAAAAAGTATTGGCGATATTAAT
>JAUVOS010000089.1 GCA_030599055.1 Lutibacter sp. | reverse complement strand
TAATTTTTGCACATGCTACCTTTTTGTTTTTTATCTTACTCATCAGGGAACTCGTTAAAGATTTAGAAAACCTGAAAGGAGATATGCTTTTTAATTATGAAACTATCGTTATTAAATATGGAGAGCATTTTACACGTATGCTTATTGTTTTAATCATATTACTGACGCTGATTCCGATTTATTACTTATTGCAATTTCCCGAAATTGGATACATGAAATACTATTTTGTTATAGTACTTTTTTTATTGACTGCGGTGGGAATCCTTATATGGTATAGTAAGAGTAAAGAAAGGTACGTCTTTCTTCACAACATCATAAAAGTAATTATTGTCGCAGGTGTTTTAAGCTTAGTCTTACTCGATACCTCTGTAATTATCGAAAGAATACTGAATCGATTAGGTTAGGTTAGGTTAGTAAATAGGTCTGTTATGCTAATAGTCTCTGTAATTTGAAAAGTATTTATTCCTAATTCTCCAGCTGTTTTTATATGTTGTGGAGAATCGTCAATAAACAAAGTCTCACTTGGGGTTAGACTATTATCAGAAAGCACATATTGAAAGATAGCTACATTTGGTTTTCGCATTCCGATTTTGTGAGAATAATAGACTTTCTTAAAAATATGAGATAAGTCTTTTGCTCCAAGACTAGAATCAAGGATTTTAGTAAATTCTTTGATATGAATGGCATTTGTATTACTGAGAAGGTATAAATTATACTCTTTGCCTAATCGTTTTAATAAATCTATTCTAGCGTAAGGAATATCCAAAAGCATCGTATTCCACGCCTTATCAATTTGCGAATCAGAAATACTTTTATTCGTTAATTCTTTGATCTGTAGCCGAAATTCTTGAGGTGAAATTTTACCAATTTCTAGAAGGCTAAACAAATCACTTTGTTGCATTTTTGTAAACAAAGTATCATAATTCTCAAGATTTAGCTTCTTAAATGCAGCAACAGTTAAATCATAATCAATATTTAAAATAACACCACCTAAATCAAAGATAATGTGTTTAATATTTGTAAAATCTATCATTTATGATGATTAATAGCGGCTTTAACTAAATATTTTGATGATAAGTAATTAAATTATCGATGGGTCTTCGTAGAATTCCTGCAATACTCAAACCAAATTTTAAAGCAACTTCTGTTAAAATTGGTTCAAAAAAATAGGCAATAGACCCGATAAAATAAATTGGAACATTTGCTGGTTTTTTGTATGGGAGAATACGATATTCAAAAAAAGTAGTAAATCCTTCCTCTAGTATTTTATGAATATAATTACTTTCTTTAAACTGAAACATAAACTCAGCAAAATTACCCAAATATACATTTGGCCCTTCTTTTTGGTATAGATTGAGTTTAATAGTATCTGCTGATACATCGTAAGTAGTTTCAAATTTTTCTGCCATTTTTTTTGGCATTATTTTGTAGAAATAATCAAGTATTAAACGTTTTCCAAAATAATTACCACTTGCTTCATCCATCATGATATAACCGAGAGATGCTACATTTTGATGTGCTTTTTCCCCATCGTAATAACAAGAATTCGAGCCCGTTCCCAAAATGCAAACTATAGCTTCTTTCCCTGCAGATGCTGCATAAACAGCAGCAATCATATCTTCTTCAACAACCACTTTGGCATTTGCAAATATGGATTCAAATACTTTTTTTAATAAAGCCGTTGGTTTTGCAGTACCACAACCTGCACCATAAAAATAGACTTCTTTAACTTCATTTTTCTTTTGAAAAATCTCAAAGTTTTGTATGATTCTATCATATAATTCATCTTTTTTTAAAATTGCAGGGTTTAAGCCTTTGGTACGTGTTCTAAAAAGCTCTTTCCTGTTTTCATCTAAAGCAATCCAATCTGCTTTTGTTGATCCTCCGTCTGCGATTAATATCATATGTAAAAAATTGTTTTTTCAAAAGTAAATAAAACTGTCCATCTAAGAGCAATCCAATCTAATGAATTTAAAAAATATCAATGTTACCCGTTTAATTCTTTTAAAAAACAATAAAATTAACTACTTTTCCATATTCTAAAATTGTCTTGTAAATAAGACAAGTCTTTCTTTATGAAGAAAGAGAATTTGTTTTAGAAACCAACCTTTAAACCATTGTAATAATGTCAAACAAACAAGAAGTAGCGAATCAACATCCCAATAATACATTAATTCCTATACTAATAATTGCCGGTTTATTTTTTATTTTCGGATTTATTACTTGGATAAATGGAGCTCTTATTCCATTTATGAAAACAATAAACGAACTTACAGTCACTCAATCCTATTTGGTTGCCTCAGCTTTTTATATTTCTTATGTGGTGATGGCACTACCCTCATCTTGGGTATTAGAAAAGATTGGATATAGAAAAGGAATGTCAGTCGGTTTAATAATTATGGCATTGGGTTCTTTAGTTTTTATACCCGCAGCTGGGGCAAGAACGTATTGGATTTTTCTGGTGGGAATTTTTATTCAAGGAACAGGCATGACCCTTCTACAAACTGCTTCTAACCCATATATCACAATTTTGGGCCCCATTGAAAGTGCTGCAAAACGAATAGCTATTATGGGAATTGCCAATAAAGTAGCAGGTGCCTTGGGTTCGCTTATCTTTGGGGCTTTGTTGCTCTCTGGCATAGATGAAGTAAATGAAAAACTCAATACCGTAACTGGTACAGAAAAATCAGAATTATTAAATACGATGGCTGACAGTGTTGTAACTCCATACATTGTTATGGCAATCATACTATTTATTTTAGGTCTTTTAATTCTACGTGCGCCACTTCCGCATGTAGAAGCCGAACCCATTGCTGATACAGATGACGAAACATCAAAAACAAGTATTTTCCAATTCCCGCATCTTTGGTTAGGTGTATTAACCCTATTTGTATATGTAGGCGCTGAGGTTATTGCAGGTGATACAATAATTGCTTACGGTATTTCTTTAGGAATTCCGGCTGAAGAAGCCAAATTTTTCACTACGTTCACATTAATGGCAATGGTTTTTACTTATGCTTTGGGTATTTTCTTAATTCCAAAATATATAAGTCAAGCTTTTGCTTTAAAAGCGAGTTCGATTCTAGGGATAATTCTAACTTTTCTTATTGTGTTTACCTCAGGCTTCACTTCAGTTCTTTTTGTTGCTACCTTAGGGATAGCAAATGCTCTGGTATGGCCAGCTGTTTGGCCTCTTACTCTTGAAGGTTTAGGCAAATTCACTAAAACAGCCTCTGCCCTATTAATTATGGCTATTGCAGGTGGCGCAATTATACCACTTTTATACGGTAGGTTTGTTGATGGAAAAACTAGTAAACTAATCGCTCAAGGTTTGAATGATTCTGATGCAACAGCGCAAGCCACAACATCTGGATATTGGATATTGCTTCCTTTATACGCTATTATACTTTATTATGCCATTGCAGGACATAAGTTGGGCTTGAAAAAATAAGGACAGAATTGTAAGTGCATTATAATATTTCTTTTATATTTGCATTCCTAAATCGGCCACGTGGCGCAACTGAATAGCGCACTTGATTACGGCTCAAGAGGTTACAGGTTTGAATCCTGTCGTGGTCACACTAAAAAATCCAACATTATTTGTTGGGTTTTTTTGTTTTTGGAAATACCTAATAAAGATAAAGAGATTTGTTTTTTATTAAATTAATAAAAATACGGTAGAAAAGATGAGGTTAAATTAAGTGAACTAAACAATTTCTGCAGAAAGACCCAAGTCTAATAACTTAGAGCATCGAGATTTTAATTCGTTATAAGCCCCTGATTTAACAGATGCCTTTCCTTTATAGTGCACTAGTATGGTGCATTGCTCTGCTTGTATCAATGTATGTTCACATACATCAATAAGCGCTTCAATTACAAAATCAAAAGTATTGACATCATCATTGTGCAAGACAATTTCGTGTTGCTCTACTTTCTTATCAAGTATATCACCTTGTTCTTGTATTTTTTCTTTGCTACTCATCAAGATGCAAAACTATAAAAAAAATAGCACTTTGAAACACAAGTGCTATTTTTTTTAGGTACAAAACAAGGTTTATACTAGTTACAATTATTTGTTTACTCCCAATCTGGCATGTATGTGTTTTCAAATAACATCTCACGATCTTCTCCGTCAATATCAACTAGAAATATTTGTTTTACAGAGAGTCCGTCATTTGAAGTGTTAACCATGATGACTTTAGTTATGTGATAGGTAATTATTCTACTAATGTATAGTTTTCCTGAGCAGTATTAGACATGGTTTTCTGAAACTCTTCGGCGTCATTATAGTCACCTAATTGATAGGCAAACGAAGTGTTGTTATCCCAACGCTGCGTCTGTTTAGACACATTCCAGTGTTACCATCTTGATTGGTACTTAATTTTTTAGTATATTTGTCTTACCCCAAAAGAACATAAAGAATTTAAAAGATGGTATTATGTTCGGAGGTAATCTAAATGTTGTAAAAATTGCTTTTGATGCTATACTAGAAGGTGTTATTATAATTGATAGTGACGCGCAGATTGTGTTCGCAAATAAAGCAATAGAAAGAAACCTTGGTTATGAAGTAAATAAACTTATAGGTAAGGATTTTTATTTTCTTGTTCCCAAATTATTCCAAAAAGCACATAAAGAATACTTCAAATCCTTTTTTAAAGACCCTGCTAATTTATCATCTTATAACGTAAGAACAATCATAGGCTTACATAAAAATGGCAATATTGTTCCTTTAGAAATTAAATTTACATGTTTTGAACATACAAACAGAATATATGCTCAAGCGTTGCTAACAGATATATCAGAAAGAAAAGTAAAAGAAAAAGAAAATAAAATTGAAAAAATAGAATTAGAAGAAGCTGTAAAAAAGCATACTTCAAAATTAGAAAAAGTAGTTAGACAATTACGAGATACAAACCAAGCACTCAAAAGTGAAATTCAAAAAAAAAATAAAGCTAAAAAAGAAGCGAGAAAAGCACTCATTGCTGAAAGAGAATTGAGCCAATTAAAAACAAGATTTTTGTCTTTAGCGTCTCATGAATTTCGCACTCCTTTAAGTGGGATTCTAACATCTGCTACTTTAATTAGCAAATACACGACCAAAGGACAAGAAAATATTACCAAACATATTGGCGTAATCAAAATGATGGTAAATCATCTGAGTAATATCTTAGATGATTTTATGTCCTTAGAAAGAATTGAAGAAGGAGATATACATTATAAGTTTTCAAGCTTTTGTTTTAATGAATTAATGGAAATAATAATAAAAGAAGCTAACTCCTTACTAAAAGTCGGTCAAAGCATTCATTATTCACCATGCATAGAATGTCCTAAAATCTACCAAGATAAGAGAATAATACAGATTATAATAACAAATATTCTTTATAACGCAATTAAGTATTCTCCTGAAAATAGTCCAATAGATATTTCTGTTACCTCTAAGAATAAAATAAAAATAAAAATCACTGATAAAGGAATAGGAATTCCTAAAAAAGACAAAAAAAACATATTTGAACGATTTTTTAGAGCATCAAATGCAACACATCTACAAGGAACGGGTATTGGTTTAAATATTGTAAAAGCAAATATTGAAGGACTTGGAGGTACAATACATTTTAAAAGTAAAGAGAATAAAGGAAGTACATTCGTAATAAAAATACCCAAAGATGTTAAGCTATGAAAAAACATATATTATTAATTGAAGACGATAAAATTGTAAGAGAAAATACAGCCGAAATCTTAGGATTTGCAAATTATCGTGTAACTACGGCTTCTGATGGTAAAATTGGTATTGAAAAAGCAATTAATGAAAAACCAGACTTGATTATTTGTGATATAATGATGCCCAATTTAGATGGTTATGGGGTTTATCAAATATTATCAAAGAATAAAAATTTCAATTGTATTCCATTTATTTTTTTATCAGCTAGAACAAACCCTACCGAAATAAGAAAAGGCATGGGTTTGGGGGCTGATGATTATATAACGAAGCCTTTCGAAGAATCTGAATTATTAAGTGCCATTTCAACAAGGTTAAAAAAATCATCCTTATTTGAAAAGCATTTTTCTGAGAATAATGAAATTATTAAAAAACAAACAGCGTCAATACAAGTTGAAACAATTGATGAACTTATTGATGAATTACTCAAAAGGCAAACACAAATATATCAAAAAGGAGACAGTTTATATTGCGAAGGGAATAGAAGCAATCACCTGTTTTTGGTTAAAAAAGGGCATGTTAAAACTTATAAATCTACCGAAGATGGAAAAGAATTAATCACAGGTTTTTATAAAAAAAGAAATTTTATTGGCTATACCTCTTCTTTGGGAGATTTCTCTCATTCAGAAAATGCAGAAGCTATAGAAAAAACAAAAGTTATAAAAGTAGCAAAAAAAGAAATTATTGCAATTATTGAGACAAATTCTCATATTGCACTTGATTTAATTGAACTGATGGCCTACAATATTAAAGGTACAAAAGAGAAATTAGTGCAAATTGCTTACGATACCGTAAGAAGAAGGACCGCAAAATCAATTCTATTCTTAATTGCTGACGATCCTTTAAATACAATTATAATTTCTCGAGCAGATTTGGCAAGCCTCACCGGTATTGCTAGGGAAACACTTATTAGAACACTTTCTGATTTTAAAGATGAGGGCTATATAGAAACCAGTAGAACTTATGTGAAAGTAATTGATAAAAAACGTTTGACTCAAATACATTAATCCTGCCATTTCTTTGGTTTATTTTTCTCTACACTGACAACAATCATAGGATTCAATGATTAGTATCATTGTGTAGGATTTTTATAAACTAGATATTTGCGGTTGAGTAAATGTAAACGATGCTATTTTGTAAAAAGTGTAAATAACTGTTTTATTGAAGTATTTGGGGTAATATTTGGGGTTTCTGCACCGTATTTTTACAAAGCAGGATTTTACAAAGAATAAAGGACAAAGGTTCGATTGCTCAATTGAGATAGTAAAGAGGTATTCTTAAATTTTCTCATAAGAATTACAGTAGCATCAATTCTTTACAAACTCGCATAATTAAGCAACAGCCTTAGTTGGAAACGGAAAATGAAAATTTTCCGTTTCTTTTTGGTTAATACTGATCACAATCAAGTTTATCGTTGATGCAAATCATTGTTTTTTAGGTTAATTACTCACTAACTTTGAGCGTTATTAACTATAAATACTCCTATCATGATACCCGTAAAAAAAAGAACTCCCAAAGTGTCTTGGCTAAATCCTGCAATTTCTAATTATTTTGATATGGACAAATGGCCAACTGACGATTTATTTATTAAAAGAAATCTCTTCCCAGCAATAAATGTAGTAGAGAATACAGATAGTTTTGAAATTGAAATTGCTGTTCCCGGATTTTCGAAAAAAGATTTTACAATTACCATCGATGATGGTTTATTAAATATCTCCGCTGAAAAATTTGAAGAAATAAAAAAAGAAGAGGATACATTCATCCATAAAGAATTTACTTGTAAGTCTTTTGCTAGATCCTTGTTATTACCGGATAATATAATTCAAAATACAGACATCAAAGCACATTATGACAATGGCATACTAAAATTGCGCTTATTAAAAAAGGAACACAATGAGTTGCGTGAACACAAAATTATAGAAGTGATATAGAAACTATGTTCAAACACTTATATGTTGCGTAATAAGTGTTCTATAAAAGTGTCTGAGATTGGTGCGATAAAATTTAAAGAAATGAAACGAGCATGTCTCCCAATAGCTATCGGGATTGACACATAGGGGAATGACTAATAGCGAACACGATGTGTCACCTATAAAAATTAAAATTTAAACACATGAAACATATTGTCATTGATATTAACAAAAAAAGAGAAAATCTATTTAAACTGCATTCTATAACTCAGAAGTTCATTAGCGAACTAGAATTTTTACATGACGAACAGCGTTTCTTACAAGACTTGCTCAGCTCATTTTTTATTGATTTGTGCAGAACTGAAATCTTACCAAGAACTAGGATTTTAAATAAAGAAATAGATAAATCAAACAAGGAATGTAACTTATTAATTTTCGAGTTACAAACACACGAAAAACAATTAGCAACTTTATTAGAAAGCAAACATTTAAAAGGTGAAGAATATTTTAGAAAAGCTCATAGTGAACTATCGAATCAAGTTGAAATGTTTATACGGGCTTCTAGAAATTTAAAGACTACTATATTTACAATAACCAAAAAAATCATAAAGCAACGAAAACAAAAAAAACTATTACCGGGCACTAATGCTCCAAAAGTAAAAAACTCCACGGATTAAGGCTAACTTCTTTTCCTTTCTGAAAGATTTCTTTTTTCTGTGTAAAATAATTCTTTGATTCTCCTTGGTAATCTATAATAAATGAGTTTGCTTTATTCGATAGGTTTGCTATAAATGTAATTTCCTTACCATTTTTTTCTCTTGTATAAGCCAAAATATGTGCATCATCCGAAGTTTTAATTCGTGTGTAGGATGCTGCATCTTTTCCACCATTTAGAGCTGGATTATTTAATTTTAAATCTTGTAATTTTTTATACAATTCAAAATACTTTCCTTTTGTTTTAGGAATACTATCTTTTTCAAAGAATTTTAATTTGTGGTTTAAATCATATTCTTGTCCACTGTAAATTAAAGGCATTCCTGGTGCTAAATAAGATAAAACTGCCATCACTTCATCTGCTTCTCCAAAGGTTTCCTTAGCAGTTCCTTTCCATGAATTTTCATCATGGTTTACTGTAAAATTCATTATGATATCATCTTTTTCATAAAACGTGTCCATTTTCACGATGTAGTCATCCCAATCTTTTACTGATTTATTTCCTTTAGCAATGTCAACCATTAAAAAGTGACTTTCCCAACCATAACACATATCAAAAAGATTGGTTCCTTTTAATAATTCTGGTTCCCAAGCTTCTGCTAACATAAAAATGTCTTTAGTTTTACGAAGTTGTGGTACTGCTTCTTGCCAAAACTCGATGGGAACACTACCTGCTACATCACATCTAAAACCATCTATCGCCTCATCAGTCAGCCAATATTGTAAATCGGCAATCATGGCTTTTTGCAAATCTTCGTTAGAATAATCTAAATCTGCTACATCTTGCCATCCTACGGGTGTGCCATCCTCATTTAAAGGGTCTGTAATTTCACCTTTAGCATTTTTTGTATAGAATTCAGGATGTTCTTTTATCCACTGATGATCCCAACCTGTGTGATTGGGAACCCAATCTAAAATAACTAGCATTTCATTCTCATGAGCTACTTTAATCAGGTTACGTAAATCATCTTTTGTCCCATAATCAGAACTGACTCCACGATAATCGGAAACGGCATAATAGCTTCCCATATATTTTTTACGTTCCTCAATATCTTCTATGTCAGACACAAAGGTGTCACCTGTAGCTTTTCTTTTAGTCATAGAAATAGGATGAACCGGCATTAACCAAATTATTTTTACACCCAATTCTTTTAAAACAGGAATGTCTTTAGTAAACTCATTAAAACTTCCTTCTAGCGAATATTGTCGGATATTTGCTTCGTAAATAATGGCTGTTTCCATCATTTCTTGCGTAACTAATGCTGTTTTTTCTGCGACTTCTTTTTCTTTTTTAACTTCTTTACAAGAAAAAAACAATAAGAAACTGATGATTAGTAGGATTGATTTGTTCATTTTTTTTATGATTATTTAATGTTTATGTGATTTATTTAGTCTAATGTCT
>JAUVOS010000160.1 GCA_030599055.1 Lutibacter sp. | reverse complement strand
ATATCAAAAAGTGAGTTAGAAGTCGAAAAGGGACAGAGCAAGAGTCAAATAATGTAAGTTTAAAGTTATATCCTAAAGGAATCAGACTTCATGTTTGACAAACACACTTCATCTCAGTTTAATAATAACCGACAACGGACAATTCAACCGATAACAGTTTATCAATACCCTAACTGCTCACGTACACGGCTCAAAACAACAGAAGCAACTTCACGAGCTTTATCAGCACCAACAGCAAGAGCTTTATCAATTTCACGTTTATTATTCATAAAATATTTGTATCGATCCCTTATCTCAGAAAAATATTTAACAATTAGCTCGTAAAAAGCTTGTTTGGCATGCCCATATCCATAGCCTCCTTTTTCATAATTAGTACGCATTTCTGCCGTTTGTTCCGGTGTTGCAATCAATTTATATAAAGCAAATAAATTACAAGTATCCGGATTTTTGGGCTCTTCGAGCGGTGTACTATCGGTTTTTATCTTCATTATTTGCTTGCGCAATTGTTTGTCAGGCAAGAAAATATTAATGATATTTCCTTTAGACTTACTCATTTTTTCACCATCTGTACCGGGAACATACATCGCGCCTTCTTGTAATTTGGCTTGAGGCGGAACTAAGATTTCTCCCACTTTGTTGTTGATTCTATTTGCTACATCACGGGCTATTTCTAAATGTTGTAATTGATCTTTTCCAACAGGAACTATTTCGGCATCATATAATAATATATCGGCAGCCATCAACATCGGATAGTTAAACAAACCGGCATTAACATCATTTAAACTATCTGCTTTGTCTTTAAAAGAATGTGCTAAGGTAAGACGTTGGTATGGAAAAAAACAACTTAAATACCATGTGAGTTCGGTCACTTCAGGAACATCACTTTGTCGATAAAACACGGATTTTGACACATCTAAACCACATGCCAACCAAGTGGCGGCTGTGCTGTAGGTGTTTTTCCTCAATTCACTACCATCCTTAATCTGAGTTAAAGAATGCATATCAGCAATAAACAAAAAAGAGTCATTATCAGGTTGATTAGCCATTTTTACTGCTGGTATAATCGCTCCTAATAAATTACCAAGATGTGGAGTGCCAGTACTTTGTACGCCTGTTAAAATTCTTGCCATGGTTTTTGATTAAAGGTTAGGGGTTAAGGGTTAAGGTTTATATTAATATAAGCCCTTCACCAAAAACCACAAGATTTCACCTTGAATTTGTATGGCAAAAATACAGTTTTGAATCTAAAAAAAGTGGGTTTACTTCTTTTTAAACAAACCAAATATAAATAAAACAGCAATAGCTCCGATAAGTCCTTGTGTTAAGTCGCCTAAAACGCCATCAAATAATGAAATATTTAATGTTCTAAAAAGCCAACCACCTACAAAACCACCCACAATACCTAACAAAATATTTTTAAGCGCACCGAAACCACCACCTTTCATAATTTTTCCGGCTAGCCAACCGGCTAAAGCACCAATTAAAATAGTATAAAGAATACCCATAATGTAAAATTTTTTATAAATTGATTGGTAAATATAAAGAAAATCTTTTACTTGGGATATAGGCTTTAGTTGATGGGGTGCCCGACAAGGCTAAATCTCATTTTGAGGTGCTGTAGTTAATTAAAAACTCTTTTAATACTATTTTTAAGAATCGTAGTATGGAAATTTAACAACAAACCAAGTTTATAGCCCCCAAATCTCAAATAAGTAAGAACTTGGGCTATATGTACATCTGTAAAATATTCAACTGTTTTTATTTCTATTACCACTTTTTTAGGTTATCGCCCAGCGATTAAATTACTTCAAACAATTTTCCCGGTAATGGGCGAACCAATCCTTGTAATTCTAAATTAACCAATACTCCCGATATTTTATAAATAGGAATTTTACATTCTAGTGAAATAGTATCTAGTAGTACTTTTCCGGTTTTTTGTAAATAATCATAGATGATTTTTTCATCTCCTTTTAGGTCGATAAAAAGCTGCCGTTGAATAATTTTTTTAGCATTTTTCTTTTGATCCCAATTGAGTAAATACACCAAATCTTGGGCGGAATTGAGCAAAGCAGCGCGATTTGTACGAATTAAATTATTACAACCTTGACTAAATGTGTCTGTTGTACGACCCGGAACGGCAAATACATCTCGATCATAAGAGTTGGCAATAGTTGCAGTAACCAACGAACCTCCTCTTTGTGCAGATTCAATGATGATGGTTGCTTCTGATAAACCGGCAATGATTCGGTTTCGTTTTAGAAAATATTCGCGTAAAGGTTCTTCATCGTGCCAATGTTCTGTGTAAAACCCACCATTCTCTAAAACTTGATGTATATATTTAGCATGAACTTTTGGATACATTTTATCGATACCATTTGCTAATACTGCGATAGTTTGTAAATTATTTTTTATAGCGGTTTTATGTGCTGTTATGTCAACTCCATAAGCAAATCCACTTACTATAATTGGATTATATTCTTTAATGCCATCAATTAAATTTTTAATAAAATCCCTTCCATAGCTGGTCATTTTTCTTGTTCCGACGATGCTAATAATGGGTTGTTTGTCATAGTGTATATTTCCATCAGAAAAAAGTAACAAAGGGCCATCGATACAGTGCTTTAGCTTTTCAGGATAGGAATCATCTAAAAAACTATTATATTTTATGTTATTAGCAAGAATATAATCACATTCTTTTGCGGCATTTTTCAGATTTTCTTTATTATATAAATCGCTAATTGTATTACTGCCGATGCCATTTATTTTTTGTAAAGTTTGCTTTTTTTCAGAAAAGACTGCTTCAGCACTTCCGATATGTGCAATAAGCTTTTTAGCATTGATGGTGCCGATACCTTTCACTTTTTGTAATGCCAATAAGTAAAGCAATTCTTTTTCGTTCATAGCGCAAAAAAATGGGATTAAACCAAATGATAAGCTATCAAATACTCTGCAATTTGTACAGCATTTGTAGCGGCACCTTTTCGTAAATTATCTGAGACAATCCACAAGTTTAAAGATTTGGCTTGTGAATAATCTCGTCGAATACGACCGACAAAAACATCGTCTTTTCCAGCCGCACTTAGAGGCATTGGATATAGATTATTAGTAGGATCATCAACTACTGTTATGCCATCAGTTTGATTCAAAAGCTGTTTCACTTCGATAATATCAAACTCCTTTTCAAACTCTAAATTTACACTTTCACTATGGCCACCAACTACTGGAATTCTAACTGCTGTCGCTGTAACTGTAATGCTTGTATCATCAAATATTTTTTGAGTTTCTCGCACGAGTTTCATTTCCTCTTTTGTGTAGTCATTTTCCTCAAAATCGTCACAATGGGGTAGCGCATTTTTATGTATGGAATGTGGATATGCTTTTACACCTTCAATACCCTTGCTTTCATCTTCTAATTGTTGAACGGCTTTTACACCGGTACCGGTAATAGATTGATAAGTTGATACGACAACTCGCTTAATTCTATATTTCTTGTGTAACGGATATAGTGCTAGCACCATTTGAATTGTTGAACAATTCGGATTGGCAATAATTTTATCATTTTTAGTAAGTAGTTGCGCATTGATTTCTGGAACAATCAATTTTTTTGAAGCATCCATTCGCCATGCGGATGAATTATCGATAACAGTAGTCCCGACTTCGGTAAATCTTGGTGCCCATTTTAAGGAAGTTTCGCCTCCGGCAGAGAAAATAGCAATATCAGGCTTTGTTTCAACAGCAGATTGTAAATCGATTACAGAATATTTGTTCCCATTAAAAACAATGGTTTTACCTACAGATTTTTTAGAAGCGACGACTACTAATTCTGTAATAGGGAAGTTACGTTCTTCCAATATTTTTATCATTACGTTTCCTACCATTCCGGTGGCTCCTATGATTGCTAGTTTCATGTGTTTGATTTGTTTTTTAATGGTGTAAAAGTAGTGAAAAAGTCGGTACGCAGTACGCTTTACGCAATACGCAGTATGCTTTACGCAATATGCAGTATGCTTTTTTCTTTACGCGGTATGCTTTACGCAGTATGCTTTATGATTTACGCAATACGCAGTATTAATGTTAATATTTTGATTAAACAAGCGAAAAGCGTACCGCGTACCGCATACCGTGTACCGCATACCTCCCAAAACTACTATTTCAGCTTGTTAATAAAACTAATGAGTTTTCTTTGTTCTTTATCAATCAGTTCAGATATCATATAAAAATCTTTTTCCATAATGTAATTTAATTTTTTTGAAATAATCAACTGTGTGCCTAACTCGAATAGTGAACCAACTGCTATTTCTAGAAAATATTTAAAAGCTTTATCACTATTTCTACTGCTCCCTTCTGCTATATTTGAAGGTATTGAAACAGCTGCACGTCTCATTTGACTTTGTAAACCATAGATCTCATTTTTCGGGAAAGTGTTTGATAGGATATAAATTTTTTCTACTAAAACTATCCCTTCATTCCAGACTTCGAAATTTTTGTAGTTTCTCATTTTTGTGCTTTTTTACGATGTGCAATACGCTTTACGCGGTATGCTTTACGCAATACTCAATACGGAGTATCAATGCTAATGTTTTGATTAAACAAGCGTAAAGCGTACCGCGTATCGCTTTTCTACTTACTTCCCAACATGACTAATTCATTTCCAACAATCTCTGTTACATAGCGTTTAATCCCACTTTTATCTTCGTAGTCAGAATAGGCTAGTTTACCGCCTATGGCTACTTCTTTTCCTTTTTTTAAATATTTCTCGACTGTATCAGCTGTTTTGCCAAAAAAGACGACTCTATGCCATTGGGTATCGGTGACTTTTTCTTTGTTAGCATTATAATAAGTTTCATTGGTCGCTACACTAAATGTGGCTTTTTTGTTTCCATTTTCGAATTGAAAGATTTCGGGATCACTTCCTAAATTTCCGATTAACTGTACTTGGTTTCTTAACGTATTCATAAGATAAGGTATTATGCCTGTTTATTTTTTTACAGACGTTATTAAATTTGTTTTTGTCTTAACGAGTAATTAGTACTTCGGTTTGACAGTGCAAATAACTGGCGACTTGCAATAGCGTATCGGTAGTTAAACGTTTACTTTCGTATATAAATGAATGTACACGGATAATAATGAGTTTAATTCCTGATACACAGTAAAATAAATAAGTATTTAAAAAACATAAAAAAATGAGTAAATTGCATTTTTTTATAAATCATAAGCAAATCAGCAATTAAGAATGTCAAGAATACATCTGTTTGAATTTGAAGATCAGAAATGGTTTCCCAGTTTTATTAGAAACTATGGAACAGATTTTTTACAATTTTTATCCAACAAAACAAAGATGTACAAACCCATTATTCCGATACTTGAAAAAGGATTAAAAGTAAGTGGCACAAACCAAATAATCGATATTGGTTCGGGTGGTGGCGGTGGATTAATTTGGATTAATAATGAATTAAAAAAGACGCTTCCAAAATTAAAAATCCTTTTAACAGATTATTATCCGAATAGTAATGCTCTTAAACATACGGCAAAACAATCAGAAAATTTTAGTTTTATTAAAACATCTGTTGATGCAAGAAGTGTTCCTGAAGAATT
Source organism: Lutibacter sp. (assembly GCA_030599055.1). Taxonomy (GTDB): domain Bacteria; phylum Bacteroidota; class Bacteroidia; order Flavobacteriales; family Flavobacteriaceae; genus DQTL01. The sequence continues at coordinate 484 of JAUVOS010000160.1, read as the reverse complement.
AGTTGGTTTACGAACTCACTTTTTAGCATTGCATCATTTCAGGCCAAATGATGCGCTACAAATTTTACAAAATGCTGTTGATTCAAAAAGTAGTATTGCTATTTTTGAAGCGCAAGAAAGAAGTTTTAAAAGTTTACTGGCTATGTTTTTTTCACCCATAAGTGTTTTACTGCTCACTCCATTTATTAAACCTTTCAAATTCGGTAGATTGTTTTTCACCTATATTATTCCAATAGTACCTTTATTTGTTTGGTGGGATGGAATTGTTTCTTCTCTAAGAACGTATTCTGTTAAAGAAATGAATGCCCTTGTTTCTAATCTAAAAAACACAGAATCTTATAATTGGGAAATTAATAAGGTAAAATCGGGGCCAAGTATTGTTTTATATCTTGTAGGGATTCCTAAGAAATAAGATATTTTTATAATGGTAATTTTTTAAATTCTATGGATCTAGTTTTCTTTGTTTTGGTAACACTTAAACTTT
>JAUVOS010000204.1 GCA_030599055.1 Lutibacter sp. | reverse complement strand
TTTTACATCTTCAAATCCTTCGATACTAACAGTAGCTGGATTTGCAGCATCGGTTATAGTATCACCAACTTTTACTTCGTGAGCTTCTTTGATACCGGACACCAAATAACCTACATCACCTGTTTTTATCACTTGTTTGGGGACTTGCTTGAGTTTTAATGTTCCAACCTCTTCGGCAAAATACTCTTTATCTGTCGCTACGAACTTTACCCGTTGTTTTTTTCTAATTTCACCATTTATGACCCTAAAATACGTTTCTACACCTCGATATGGATTATAAACCGAATCAAATATCAAAGCTTGTAAAGGCGCATCAGGATTTCCACTTGGAGCCGGAACTTTTTCAATAATTGCTTTGAGAATTTCTTCAACTCCTTCTCCAGTTTTTCCACTTGCCGGGATAACTTCTGATGGATCGCATCCTAATAAATCCACAATATCGTCAATAACTTCCTCAGGATTTGCATTGGGTAAGTCAATTTTATTTAATACAGGAATGATTTCTAAATCATTATCTAATGCTAAATATAAATTTGAAATTGTCTGTGCCTGAATGCTTTGTGCCGCATCTACAATCAATAAAGCACCTTCACACGCAGCGATAGAACGAGACACTTCATACGAAAAATCGACATGCCCCGGTGTATCAATCAAGTTAAGAATGTACTGTTCTCCATCCAATTCATAATCCATTTGTATCGCATGACTTTTAATGGTAATACCTCTTTCACGTTCTAGATCCATCGTATCAAGCAATTGTTCTTGTTTTTCACGTTCGGTTACCGTACCGGTAAAATCCAAAAGACGATCTGCCAAGGTACTCTTGCCGTGGTCTATATGCGCTATTATACAAAAGTTGCGTATGTTCTTCATTGATTATTTTAAGTGGTGCAAGATAGGGAAATGAATTCAGAATTCAGAATTCAGAATTAAGAATTAAGAATTGAGAATTGAGAAAATGATTTGTCAATTTGAAAATTTGATAATTAAAAATAATGAGAAATGAATGGTATATTGGAATTATTGAAAATCCTACAATAAGAAGTATAAGGTAATTTTCAGTAATTTTGTATAAAAGTAATAAACATGCAATTTAGGACCGCTATTAAAATAAATGAGATTCAAAAGCCTACTAAACTAATTGATTATCAATCAAAAATTGGCTTAATAGGTTCCTGTTTTGTTGAGAATATTGGTCAAAAATTATCCTACTATAAGTTTGATAATTTCGTTAATCCGTATGGGATTCTATTTAATCCCAAAGCTATTGAAAAAGCCCTTGAGGATATCATTCAAGAAAAAAAATATACACAAGCTGATTTAGTTTTTGAAAATGAACGTTGGCATAGTTTACATCATCATTCTGATTTTTCTAATAAAGATTCGTCTATTGTTCTGAATAAAATCAACACTACGATTTCAAAAACCAAAGACTATTTGAAAAACACATCTCATTTGATAATTACTTTGGGAACCGCGTGGGTTTATCATCATATAGAAACAGATCAATTAGTTGCAAATTGCCATAAAATATCTCAAAAAAGCTTTATTAAACGGCTTTTGTCTGTATCTGAAATAACCGATAGTTTAGAAAATAGTATTCAATTAATTCAAAAAATAAATCCTTCTATTCAAATAGTGATTACACTGAGTCCGGTTCGGCATCTCAAAGATGGTATGCTTGCAAACTCCCAAAGTAAAGCACATTTATTAACAGCAATTCACAAGGTTTCTGATAGTTCAAATACCTGTTATTTCCCTTCTTATGAAATACAACTAGATGATTTAAGAGACTATCGTTTTTACACCTCAGATATGTTGCATCCAAACGAAACAGCAATTGATTATATTTGGAATATTTTTAAAGAAGTGTGGATTGATTCAAGCATTTTTCCGATAATGAACGAAGTTGCACAAATACAAAAAGGCTTACTTCATAAAGCCTTTGATCCTGATTCAAAACAACATAAACTTTTTCAAAATAACCTAAAACAACAAAAAAAATCTCTTTTGGAAACGTATCAAATTAAATTTTGAAATATTCAGATTTAAACTACTTTTGCGTTTTTTTAAACAAATTAACATGAATGAATTAATAACGTTTGGAATTTTAAGTTTTACCTCATTTTTCACATTGATTAATCCATTGGGAACCATGCCCATTTTTATGACAATGACTTCGGATTTAGACCAAAAACATCGAACAAAGACAGCTAAGAAAGCTTCTATCGTCGCTTTTTTTACAATTATTTTATTTGCCTTTGCCGGACAATTATTATTTAATTTTTTTGGTATTTCTGTCAATAGTTTTAGAATTGTCGGAGGTGTAATTTTCTTTTTAATGGGAATGGATATGTTACAAGCAAGACTAGGGAAAGTAAAATTAAAAGAATCTGAAATTAAAACTTATGTCAATGATATTTCCATAACACCTTTAGCTATCCCAATGATTAGCGGTCCGGGTGCTTTAACAAATGCAATAGTTCTTATGGAAGATTCTGGTAGCTACTCTATGAAAGCTGTACTAATATTGAGTATTCTTATCGTCATGATTCTGACTTTTGTCATTCTTTATAGTTCTTCAAAAATTATAAAATTTTTAGGTGAAACTGGCAATAATGTTTTGATGCGTTTAATGGGATTAATCGTAATGGTAATCGCAGTAGAATTCTTTTTTAGTGGATTAAAACCCTTTATTATAGATATTATAAATGCTACTAACTAAGCAACAGATTTTCTAAAAGTTCTAAAGCTCTTTTTACTGTATTCACTTTATCAAATCGAATTAATAATCGTAAACCTTTCGGTGTTTGTTTTTCCTTTATTCTGCATATATTTGGATGAATTTGCGCATAGTTTATCACTTGCTGAAAGACCCTTGAATTATAAAATAACGATTGTTGATCTGCCACAAAATAGCCGATGAGTGTTTGCTTTTTCAAGACTATTTTTTCCATTCCTAATTTTTGAGCTTGCCATTTTAATTGTAAACTCAATAACAAATCAGAGACTTGTTTGGGTAATTCTCCGAATCGATCAATTAAATGTAGTTCAAAATCATTTAAGGTTTCAATCGTTTTAATTTTACTTAATTCGGTGTATAAACTCAATCGTTCAGAAATAATATTGATATAATTATCAGGAATTAACAGTTCTAAATCCGTATCAATTTGCACTTCTTTTACAAAGCTTTTATCAGTTATTTCGGATTCATTATACAAATATTTAAACTCTTTTTCCTTTAGTTCGTCGATTGCTTCATTTAAGATTTTCTGATAGGTTTCAAATCCGATATCGTTGATAAATCCGCTTTGTTCTCCACCTAACAAATCACCTGCACCTCGGATTTCGAGATCCTTCATAGAGATATTAAATCCGCTACCCAAGTCAGAAAAAAGCTGAATTGCTTCCACCCTTTTTCGAGCATCATTACTCATTACATGATACGGAGGCGTGATTAGATAACAAAATGCCTTTTTATTGGAACGACCTACACGACCTCGCATTTGATGTAAATCTGACAAACCAAAATTATTGGCATTATTGATAAAAATGGTATTTGCATTAGGAACATCCAATCCGTTTTCGACGATAGTTGTGGAAACTAAAACATCGAATTCATTATTGATAAAAGCCAACATCAATTTTTCTAATTTCCGACCTTCCATTTGTCCGTGTCCGATTCCAATTTTGGCATCAGGAAGTAGGCGTTGTAACATTCCCGCTACTTCTTTGATATTTTCAATTCTATTGTGAATAAAAAATACTTGTCCGCCTCTAGAAATTTCATATTGTAAGGCATCTCTGATAATTTCCTCATTAAAACGGATTACTTGTGTATCTATAGGATGCCGATTGGGTGGCGGTGTATTTATCAATGACAAATCGCGTGCAGCCATCAAAGAAAACTGCAAGGTTCTTGGAATAGGAGTTGCGGTTAAGGTCAACGTATCGACATTTTCTTTTATGGTTTTGAGTTTGTCTTTGATATTTACTCCAAACTTTTGCTCTTCATCAACGATTAACAAGCCCAAGTTTTTAAACTCAACTTTATCTCCTACTAATTGATGTGTTCCAATAACAATGTCTAAAGTACCATCTGATAAACCTTCCAAAATTTCTTTTCGTTGTTTTGTTGTTCTAAAACGATTCAAATAATCTACTGTTACCGGAAAGTTTTTTAGTCGTTCTCCAAAACTTCTAAAATGTTGAAATGCCAAAATTGTAGTAGGTACTAAAATGGCTACTTGCATTCCATTATCTACAGCTTTAAAAGCGGCTCGTATGGCAACTTCTGTTTTTCCAAAACCTACATCAC
>JAUVOS010000188.1 GCA_030599055.1 Lutibacter sp. | reverse complement strand
ATGACTGAAGATCATGTATATAGTGTAAAAGATGACGGTACAATTATTACAAAAGCTGGCGGTGGTGGTGGTGTAGCAGATGAAAAACTTCTTAAAATGCTCAAAGATTTACAAAAATCAGTAGCTAAAAAACACAATGTTCCTCCCTACGCCGTTTTTCAAGAGCCATCATTAGAAGACATGGTTCTAAAATACCCAATAACAATCGATGAATTATCAAAAGTATATGGAGTTGGAGAAGGAAAAGCTAGAAAGTTTGGTAAAGAGTTTATCTCTTTAATAAGCAGCTATGTAAAAGAGTATGACATCCTCAGACCCGATGATCTTATTGTAAAAAGTACAGGAATTAAGTCCTCATTAAAGCTTTCTATTATTCAAAACACTGATAAAAAAATACCTTTAGAAGATATTGGCAAATCAAAAGGACTTAACTTTGAAGAGCTAATCAATGAAATGCAGCGCATTGTCTATTCGGGAACAAAATTAAATATCAGCTATGCAATCGACGAATTACTGGATGAAGAGCAACAAGAAGAAATATTTGATTATTTTTTAGAATCAGAAACAGACAAAATACAAGATGCCTATGACGAGTTTGAAGGAGATTATGAAGAAGAAGAGTTACGTTTAGTAAGAATCAAGTTCTTGAGTGAAGTTGCAAATTAAACTTTTTCCTGTCTTGGCAATATGGGTTACTAATTCGTTTTTATCAAATATTGCGAAAACACCCTCTTTCACATCAATAGGAGTGGTTTCAAAATCGTTAATTTGGTTTGTTGTATAGGCATCTACCTAGAAACGAGAAACCCCCAACAAACGAGCGTTTGTTAGAGGTTTCATACCCAAAAAAATGGGATTAATATTTTCTCTATTCTTTTTTCTAAGGTTTGAATAAGAAGCTGTAATACCCGTACTTATCTCAATGCGAAATTAGAAAATAAAAATTACAAAACACTTCTTTTTTTCTAAAATATTTAAATATAATTTGTAATAAAAGCTCAATATATTAATCTGCGTATAATTCGTTGTAAAGATCAATATATTTCTTCTTAATTTTATTACGTTTTGGTTTCATCGTAGGCGTTAATAAACCATTATCAATACCCCAAACATCAGGAGTTAAAGCAAACTTTTTAATTTTTTCCCATTTACTAAAAGCTTCATTATACTTATCCACTTCTTTTTGAATTCGAGCAAGTACTTTTTCGTTACTAATCAAATCATCGTTATCAAACTCAAATAAAATACCATGGCGTTTTCCCCATTCATTAACATAATTAAAATCGGGTTGTATGATAGCAGTCGGCATTTTTTCACCTTCTCCTACCACCATTATTTGCTCAATAAAACGACTTTTTTTCATATCATTTTCCAACAGTGCAGGCGACACATATTTACCACCTGAAGTTTTGAATATTTCTTTTTTACGTCCTGTTATTTTCAAGAAACCATCTGCATCCATTTCTCCTTTATCTCCGGTATGAAACCAATCGCCTGTCATAACATCAGCTGTACGCTTCGGATCTTTATAATACCCTTGCATTACGTTAGGTCCTTTCACCAAGATCTCGCCGTCTTTAGCTATTTTTATTGTTACATTTCCTATCAATTTCCCTACACTTCCTACTTGAAAAAGATTGCCATCATACATGTTAACAGATACTACGGGTGATGTTTCTGTTAATCCATAACCTTCCATTATGTACATTTCAGCCGCAGCAAAAATACGGGCTAAACGCGGTTGTAATGCAGCACTTCCTGACACCATAGTATCTAAATTTCCTCCTAGTGCTTCTTTCCATTTACTAAAGATCAGTTTTCGTGCTAAAGCTAATTTCTTTTCATACCACCAACCATTGGCTTCATAGGGTTCGTATTTTAAACCGAGCCTAACTGCCCAAAAGAATAAAACTTTTTTGACACCTCGTAAAGCGGTACCTTTACCAATAATACTGTCGTACACTTTTTCAATTAATCGAGGTACCACACTCATTAAAGTAGGTTTAACCTCTTTAATATTTTCTGATATTTTGTCAATTCCTTCACCAAAATAAATATTTACTCCTGCACTTATATACAGATAATGCAACATACGTTCAAAAACATGACAAACTGGTAAAAAACTTAAAACATTTGATTCTCTTTGCATATTTGGAAGACGTGGCGCAGAATCATTGACATTTGATACAATATTACTATGTGACAACATAACTCCTTTTGGTACTCCAGTAGTCCCTGAAGTATATATTATTGTAGCTAAATCATCTGGCTTTACTGCATCTTTTCTTTTTTCTACTTCATCTTGATTACTTTCATCAGCCCCTAAAGTCAATAATTCTTGCCAATTTTTACAGCCTGGCACTTCATCAAATGAATAAATATCCTTAATAGTCGAAGATTTCTTCATAGCTTTTTTAGCTTTTTTATAAACCTCATCATCTGACACAAAACACAATGTTGTTTCAGCATGATTAAAAATGTATGCATACTCCTCTTCAGTAATAGTTGGATAAATAGGTACATTTTGAGCTCCTACTTGCAACACACCTATATCCAATATGTTCCATTCCGTTCTGTTTGTTGAGGAAATAACTGCTATTTTATCATTCGGCTTGACGCCTAAGCGTAATAAAGCTCTGGAAATAGTGTTGGATTTTTGTATAAACTCTTCGGTAGAAGTAGCTATCCACTCTCCATTAACCTTAGTATTAAAAGCTTTTGAAAGATTATTAAATTCTTTTAACTGAATATAGGGATAATCAAATAATTTGGTGGCTTTTGCTGGCATTTGTTAGAATATTTAAGTTAAAGTTAGTGCAATATACGAAAATTATGTAAAATAAAGTGTCGTTAAAGAGCTTATAGGGTAAACTGTAACTACTCAGCCATGTTTATTTCGCGAAAAGACGCAAAGAAACACGTAATCTTTTTCCTTTTTATAGAAAATAGTATCAAGAGATACAAAGGTGAATACAAAGCATTCATAAAACTTTGTGTTCTTGTCTGCCTTTAGGTTTGTAAAAAAAAACTGCTTAGAATCATTGCGTGAGAAAATTTTGGATGAATAGACACATAAAATTTGAAAATCAAAAATAGCTACCTAAAAAATTAAAGTAATAAAGCTAAAAGAACCCCAATTACTAAAGCACTAAATCTTTGAATATTGAATCGATGTTCTTGAGAGGACTCAAATAGAATAATTGTTGCTATATGTAAAAATACTCCCGCTACAAGTGCGTTTATTTGATTACTATAGGTTATAAAAAAAGGAATTTTATCTCCAACAATGACTCCTAATGGGGTCATAAATGCAAAAATAACTAAGAATATAAATGCAAAACTTTTTTTTCCTTTAAAATGAATTAAAAGGCTTGCCAAAACCATAACAATGGGTATTTTGTGAATGACTATTGCCCATAATAATTCATGATGTTGATGGTCTGATAATGGCAAACCTTCCATAAAAGCATGAATATTTAGGCTGATAAATAATGCCCAAGGAAAGTGTTTTGTTTCTAGTATATGAACATGTCCGTGTTCTGCTCCCTTTGAGAAAAAGTCTAACACCAATTGTGTAACTAAACCAATAATTATAAAAATTCCAATGTTTGCATCTCCTTTTTCGAAAACTTCAGGAAATAGTTTTAATACCGTTATAGAAAGCAAATAAGCACCACTAAAAGTTAATAACAGCCCTATTATCTTTTTTTTAGGATTTAAAAATTTAACAATTGCAAAACCTGTAGCAACTGTTAAAAGTAAAACGAGTATTTCCATTGTATTACTTATAAATAGTCAGTAAAAGTAAAAAAAATTAAATACTTACTGTGTCTCTTAAAACAAATCACTATTTTTACGATTCATTAGTAAACGACTGACCATAAATTAATGAAAAAATATATTCCTAACCTTATTACCCAGTTAAACCTTACTGCCGGTTTGATTGCCATTTTGTTTGCGACTCAAAATCAATTAGATTATGCAGCATATTTTGTTTTTTTTGGTATTTTTTTAGACTTTTTTGATGGATTTATTGCTAGAATTTTGCATAAGGAAAGCGAGATTGGAGTACAATTAGATTCACTAGCCGATATGGTTACAAGTGGAGTTGTTCCGGGAATTGTAATGTTTCAACTATTACATAAAGCTGATACTGACTGGCTAATGGTTGATTATCTTTCTAACTTTAAAGAAATCACCTTTTTACCGTTTTTAGCATTAATACTACCATTAGCAGCTGCCTATAGATTAGCCAAATTCAATGTGGATGACAGAGATGATCATGATTTCATAGGATTACCAACACCTGCCCTAGCCCTTTTTGTGGTTTCTCTACCGCTAATTAGTATTTATGGCAAACACGAATGGGCTGTGAACATGGTTAATGGCACTTATTTCTTAATTGTTACAACTATTTTGGGAAGTATTTTAATGATTAGCGAGTTATCCTTATTCTCCTTAAAATTTTCAAATTTTTCTTTAAAAAACAACCTTGTAAAGTATTTGTTTCTTGTTCTTGCAATCCTACTACTTCTTGTTTTACAGATTTCAGCACTTCCAATTATTATAATTGTATATATATTGGTTTCTATTGGGAATAATTTAGTAGGAAAAAAGGAACAGATTCCTTCTTAATTGATAAGAATATTACATCCTATTTATGAAGATATATTTGTAAATAAAAACTACAGACTTATTTATAATACACGTTTTTTTAACACAAAACTTTTTCCTAAATAAACTTTTCTGACCAACTCATCTTTGGCGAGTTCTTCAGGAGTTCCTTCTTT
>JAUVOS010000123.1 GCA_030599055.1 Lutibacter sp. | reverse complement strand
TAATTAAAAAGTATAAAGGTAAAGTTCCTGCTAGTTTCGAAGCTTTAGAAGCTTTGCCTTCTGTGGGACATAAAACGGCGAGTGTGGTTATGAGTCAAGCGTTTGGGATACCTGCTTTCCCTGTGGATACACATATTCATCGTTTAATGTATCGTTGGAACTTAAGCAATGGAAAGAATGTAGTGCAAACCGAAAAAGATGCCAAAAGACTTTTTGCAAAAGACTTGTGGAATAAACTTCATCTACAAATCATTTTTTACGGACGTGAACATTCTCCTGCTAGAGGTTGGGATAAAGAAAAGGATGTTATTTATCAAAAAGTAGGTAGAAAAAAATTGTAAAAAAAATAGCAACTTATATATAAATTAAAATATGCAAGATTTTTCAAAAGACATTAAATTATTAATTTTTGATTTGGATGGCACGCTGGTTAATTCATTAGCTGATTTAACGGATAGTGTTAACTATGCATTAACAAAGATAAATTATCCTAGAATCAATCAAGAACAAACCGCAAAATTTGTTGGAAGTGGTTTAAAAAAACTATTACAACTAGCGGTTGGAAATACTGATGAAGTAGTTTATGAGAAAACACGTTCCTTTTTTATGGAATACTACAACATAAACTATGTAAATAAAACGACTTACTACAAAGGAGTACCCGAAGTATTGTCTCATTTTTCTGACAAACAAAAAGCAGTCTACAGTAACAAACTGCACGAATTTACAGTCAAAACAATTCAAAAATTACAATTAGATAAACACTTTATTCACATATTAGGAGCTAAACCTGAATTATTCCAACCAAAACCGAATCCTAAAGGTATTCATATCATCCTAAATGAGCTTAATATCCTGCCTACACAAACTATTATGATAGGTGACTCTACACACGATATTGAAGCTGGAAAGGCAGCAGGCGTTTATACTTGTGGTGTCACATATGGATATCGCCCAAAAGAAGCACTTCTCAAAACAAAACCTAATTTTTTGATTGATGATATTGAGGAGTTAATTAAATTTTTATAATATAAAAAGAAGTTAATTTAGTTACAAATTTAACAATAGTATAAAAAAAAGAGGCTCAAAATTGAGCCTCTTTTAATTATTTGATTTATTTAATCCAACTATAGATTACTAAATATCTGTAAGCGTTCCCATTTATCATCAACACCTTCTTGCGCTTTTTCTAATAATTGTGCAGCAAATTTTTCATCCATTTTCTTTACACGAACAAAACGTGCTTCTTTATACATGAAATCTTCTATATTGCCTACAGGTTTTTTAGAATCTACTCTAAACTTCTTACCTTTTGCATTATCCGGATTAAAACGGAACAATGGCCAATAACCAGTTTCAACGGCTATTTTTTGGTGCTCTGCTCCCATTCCCATATCATAACCGTGCTCAATACAATGTGAATAAGCAATGATTAATGAAGGTCCGTCGTAAGCAGCTGCTTCTTGAAATGCTTTGACTGTATGTGCGTCTTTGGCTCCTGAAGCTACTTGCGCAACATATACATTACCGTAAGAAACGGCTTGTAAAGCAAGATCTTTTTTACCAACTTTCTTACCACCAATTGCAAATTTTGCACTGGCTCCGATTGGAGTCGCTTTAGATGCTTGACCACCTGTATTAGAATAAACCTCTGTATCCATCACCAAGATATTAACATTCTCACCCGATGAAAAAACATGATCTAAACCGCCAAATCCAATATCATAAGCCCAGCCGTCACCACCTAGTATCCACATGTGCTTTCTACCTAAATTATCTGTTAAAGAGAGTAGTTCTTTAGCGTTTTTATCATTTGATTTTTCTAATAAGACATTTAATTTGTCAATATTATCAAACTGAACTGCTTTGCTCGCCTCATCTCTTTCTTCATTCTCTAAAATAGCCGTTACTAAATCAACTCCTATTTCTGATTTCATCGCATTCAGTAATTTTTGAGCTCTGGCTTGCTTCGTGTTTAAAGCTAAACGTATTCCTAAACCAAATTCGGCATTATCTTCGAACAATGAGTTTGCCCATGCCGGGCCTCTACCTTCTGCATTTTTAGTATAAGGTGTTGTCGGCATATTTCCACCATAAATTGAAGAGCAACCTGTAGCATTGGCAATTAACATATTATCACCCCATAATTGCGTTAATAATTTCACATAAGGAGTTTCACCACAACCTGGACATGCGCCAGAGAATTCAAATAATGGTTTCAAGAATTGTGCTCCTTTGACATTATTGGTCGTTAATTTTGTACGATCGTAATCTGGTAGTTTAATGAAATGATCCCAATTTAATGCTTCAACTGCTGCTACATCTGCTTTTGGATGTAAGTTAATGGCTTTAAAGTTCTCTTTTTCTTTACTTACTGCCGGACAAATTGCCACACAAAGGTTACAACCTGTACAGTCATAAGGAGAAACTTGCAATACATAACTTTCTGTTTCTTTATCAAACGGACGACCTTTTGCCGCTACGCTTGTTAAAGTCGCAGGGAATGATTCGGTAATTTCATTGCTCACCACTTTTGCTCGAATAGCTCCGTGTGGACAAATCATTGCACATTTATTACACTGTGTACAAAGTTCGTTATCATCCCATGTAGGAACAAAGTCAGCAATATCACGTTTTTGATATTGAGTAGTTCCTGTAGGGAATGTACCATCAGGTAAAAAGACGCCAACTGGTAGTTGGTCTCCTTTTCCAGCCATACACATCGCCAACACTTCTTTTACGTAATCTGTAGCTTCATCCGTTACAAATCCTTTTAATTTTTTAGTGCTTGTTGCTTGTTTTGGATAATCAACTCTAAATAAATTTTCTATCGCTTTATCAACACCGTTAAAGTTCATTTGAACAACAGCATCTCCTTTATGAGAATATGATTTTACAATAGCATCTTTTATACGCTTGATGGCGTCCTCTTTTGGGAGGATTCCAGAGATAGCGAAGAAACAAGTTTGTAAAATAGTATTAGTTCTACGACCTAATTTAGCATCTTGCGCTACTTTCGTTGCATCAATTACATAGAAATTGACTTCTTTCTCAATAATTTGCTCTTGCGCTCTTGTTGGCAACTGTGCCCAAACCTCATCTTTAGAATAAGGAGAGTTCAATAAGAATGTACCGCCTTTTTTAATTCGAGCAATCATATCGTATTTTTCGATATAATTGTATTGATGACAAGCTACAAAATCTGCGGCGTTAATTAAATAGGTAGAGTTAATTGGATCAGGTCCGAAACGTAAATGCGAAATAGTTTGTGAACCCGCTTTATTTGAGTCATATACAAAATAACCTTGCGCATACCCATCTGTTGTATCTCCAATTATTTTAATAGAATTTTTATTAGCACTAACAGTACCATCAGAACCTAAACCGTAGAACATACTGTTAAAAGTAGTTTTCTTAGTTTGGAAAGTTTCTCCTATTTCTAAATGGGTTTTAGTAATATCATCAATAATACCAACCGTAAAGTGATTTTTTGGAGTTTCCCTATCTAAATTGTCATAGATGGCTTTTACCATAGCTGGTGTAAACTCTTTAGATGACAATCCATAACGTCCACCTACAATTTGTGGCATGGCTTTTCCACTTTCTACAAAAGCAGTTACTACATCCAAATAAACAGGATCTCCAATTGCTCCGGACTCTTTAGTACGATCCATCACGGCAATTTTCTTTACAGTACTCGGTAGTTTATTCATGAAATATTCCATATCAAATGGACGGTACAAACGAATAATCATTGCTCCTACCTTTTCTCCATTAGAAACCATTGTGTCGATAGTCTCACGTACTGGACCTGCACCAGATCCCATAAGAATAACTACTCTTTCAGCTTCTGGATGTCCTATATAATCAAATAATTCATATTTACGACCTGTGTGTTTGTAGAACTCATCCATTGTTTCTTGAACAATAGCTGGTGTTTGATCAAAATATAAGTTTGCTGCTTCACGTGCTTGGAAAAACACATCCGGGTTTTGTGCTGTTCCGCGAAGTACCGGATTTTTTGGATTTAAAGCACGTTCTCTATGTTCCATTACCTTATCAAAAGGCATCATTTCTGAAATAATATCATCTGGAATACCATCTATTTTTTGAATTTCATGTGAAGTACGGAAACCTTCAAAAATGTTTAAAAAAGGAATTCTAGATTTTAAAGTGGCTACTTGTGTTATTAAAGCAAAATCTTGTGCTTCTTGTACCGATCCACCAAATAGCATGGCAAAACCTGTTTGACGAGTTGCCATTACATCGGAATGGTCTCCGAAAATTGACAAAGCATGTGTAGCCAATGTACGTGCTGCTACATGTAGTACCGTTGGTAATAATTCACCCGCAATTTTATACATACTTGGAATCATTAACAACAAACCTTGCGAAGCTGTAAATGTTGTAGTCAATGCACCACCTTGCAAACTACCATGAAGTGCACCTGCGGCACCACCTTCACTTTGCATCTCTATAACATTTGGTATATCGCCATACACGTTTGTCATGTTTTTAGCACTGTATGCCTCTGCGTGTTCTCCCATCGGAGATGAAGGCGTAATTGGATAAATAGCACAAACCTCATTGGTTTTATGTGCTATACGTGCTACGGCTTCATTACCGTCTAAAATCAATTTTGGAAATTTCTTCATATTTAATAAATTAATCGTTTTCAAATAAAAAATAGCTTCTCTTTTTCAAGCGTACAAAAGTACAATTATAAAACGAGTAAACAATATGATTTTTATCAGGATATGCCGTTTCGTTTGTTAATTCTTTTTTAAGTATTAAACTCAAACGTTTTCGTTAAAAACTTTTTAAAAATATATTTCAACTGTTTACCCATATTTCTAATACTGAAGCCACTGAACACATAAATCTACACAGAAGTATTAGGAGTAATTTCTGTGAAATCTGGAAATATTCGAACACTAATTGATTCTTTACAAATAATGATCTTTTTAATTCAATAATTTTAGACTGAATAAATATAATCTGTCTTTAAACTTTTCATATTATGTCAATAAAACACTATATTTGACACATACTAACCTAATACTATACGATAAATGTCTGATCAATTAAATCCTGAAGTAAGTCATACAACAAATCAAAGTGTACGACCAAAAAACTACTTAGTAGAATCAATTTTAGTCACAATTTTTTGTTGTTTACCTCTAGGTATAGTGGGTATTGTTTTTGCTTCACAAGTTAATTCAAAGTTTGATGCTGGTGATTATGCAGGAGCTGAAAGCACTTCAAAACAAGCGAAACAATTTATGATATGGGGATTAATCGCCGGTGTTGTTGTACTAGTCGCTTATTTAGCAATTTTTGGCGTAGCAATTATAGCCGGTGTAAGCACACAATAGTCCTAATTTGCAGAAGAAATATATAAAACTGATTCTAGCTTTTATAGCTTTAACTATTTTAGGGTATTTGTATTTTAAATACGACCCTATAAACAATTTGCTATTTCCTAAATGTCCGTTGCACGCAACTACAGGTCTTTATTGTCCGGGTTGTGGTAGTCAACGGGCTACTCACGCTTTGCTACATTTTGATATAGTTGCCGTTTTTAAAAGTAATTTTCTTTTTTTTCCAGCTGTTATTTTGATTATGTACCATTATGCTACAAAAGTTATTAATAGTATTCTACAAACAAATTACCAAAGTATTTTAGATAGGTCCAAAGCGCCCATTGTAGTCTTGATACTTGTACTTATTTTTTGGATACTTCGAAATTTACCCTATGATGCATTTCACTTTTTAGCACCTTAATTTAATCGGTTAAGGGTTAAGGTGTAATAGTTTAGTACATGACAAAAAACAGATATGTTTCATTAAATAACTAAAAACAAACTATTTGTATAAAGACCTAGTAGGTTTATTGGAATTCAAAAACTTATAAAAATTAATTGTTTTTTTTTTATGTATTAAAGTGTAATAGACAAAACATTGAACTTTGAACTTTGAACTTTGAACTTTGAACTTTAAACCCTAATAACTATCCACATCCAAATTAAAACGAATACTGCGATATTCGCCAATAGATTGGAAATGGTTTTTAATTTTTTGAAGTTGTTTTTTTACGGTAGAAATTGACTGATCTAAGGGAAATTTTAGTATCAAATCTTTTATATACAAATTACGAACGCGACCAATTGCAGGTGAAGTAGGTCCTAAAACCCAATCTTTAAAATGATTTCGAAGGGATTTTCCCAACCAATCTGAAGCTTGATCTACTCGGTTGTAATCTTTGTGTTTTAGAGTAATTTTTATCAAACGATAATAAGGAGGATACTTATACTGCCAACGTTCTACCAACTGTTCCTTAAACATTTCTTGGTAGCTATTAGTCGTAACTTGTTGTAATATTCTATGATATGGATTAAATGTTTGAATGATGACTTTACCTCTTTTCTCTGCTCTACCTGCCCTACCCGACACTTGAACTAACATTTGAAAACTACGTTCATGCGCTCTAAAATCAGGAAAATTAAGCATATTATCTGCGTTCATCACACCAACCAAAGAGACATTTGTAAAATCTAAGCCTTTAGAAAGCATTTGCGTACCTACTAGAATATCAATTTCTTGAGCTTGAAATGAACTGATAATACGATGATAATCATATTTACCACGAGTAGTGTCAAAATCCATTCTACCTACTTTATAATTGGGAAATAGTTCTTTTACTTCCGACTCAAGTTGTTGTGTTCCAAAACCTTTAGTACTTAATGCTGGGTTATGACAAGCCGGACATTCAATAGGCATAGGTGCCGCAAAACCACAATAATGACAACGTAATTCCTTTTGAAATTTATGATAGGTCAAACTAACATCACAATTCGGACATTGCGGTGAAACTCCACAAGAATTACACTCCACAATGGGAGCATAACCACGTCGGTTTTGAAATAAAATTATCTGTTCTTTATTTTGTAATGCTTCCTGCATTGCGCTTTGTAAACGCTGCGAAAAATGCCCCATCATTCTTTTTTTACGATAGGTGTCGGTTAAATTAACCAACTCTACTTCAGGTAATAATGCTTTTCCAAAACGTTCGTTTAAAGTGACCAAAGCATACTTACCTTTTTCAATGTTATTATAGGTTTCAATACTCGGTGTAGCGGTTCCCATCAACAACTTTGCTTTCATTTGTTTGGCTAACACAATAGCTGCATCACGCGCATGGTATCTCGGTGCCGGATCGTGTTGTTTATAGGATGTTTCGTGTTCTTCATCAACTACAATTAAACCCAAATTACTAAAGGGTAAAAATAGTGCAGAACGAGCACCAATTACCAGTCGAG
>JAUVOS010000012.1 GCA_030599055.1 Lutibacter sp. | reverse complement strand
CGCATAAATTGACAATTACGACACTTAATAAACTTCGCGCTGCATCTTAGTCAACTTACAGTCCAGCTTCCATTCTAGCCTTTTTTGTCAAAGATTTCACGACTAAATCATACGAGTGATCAACGAGTTCTTTAAACAATTCTTGATTTATAGAACCATCTACAATAACCGTATTCCAATGTATTTTACTCATATGCCAACCGGGAATGATACTTGTGTATTCTTCACGTAACTCTAAGGCACGTTCCGGGTCACATTTTAAATTGACTCGAAAATCTGTAGTTTCCAGAGAAGTCAAAGCAAATATTTTACCGGCCACTTTAAAAACTAAAGTAACTTCATCAAACGGAAAGGATTCTGTAACTGATTTTTTACGCAGGCAATATTCTCTAAATGATTCTTTGTTGAGCATGATACTAGGTTCAATTAAATAGCTAAAATTAATAAAAAAAGCGACTCCAGTATGAAATCGCTTTTTTTTAACTGATTCTTATTAAAAATTACTTATTAAAAGTATAAGAGATTCCTAACATAATAAGGTCGGTTGTCATTTCATAACCTACTTTTGTCCCTGGTATCGCTCCATAAGGATTTTCTCCAGTAATCATTATAGGATTTAACATTTGCCCTTCTGTTTTATCGCCACTTTCACCATGATGATATACAGCATTTAAAGTGAAATTATCATTAATCTCATAACCTAAACCAAATTGGAAAGCATTTTTAATAATTGCTGGCGCAGAAACTGAGAAGAAAGCCAATTCTTCATCAATAGGATTGCTGCTATAAGTATAACCTACTCGTAAAGGAAGTTGTGGAATTCCTTTATATTGTAAACCAGCTGAAATAATATTTATATTTTTCCATCCAAAACCTGCAACCGAGGCTGTATTTGTCCATCCTTTTTCGGCAAAACCATCGGTATTTTCATAATCAACCATTCTATAATCTAACGCAAAATCAATAGCATCATTAGAATAACCTAGACCAAATGAAAGTATCGCAGGAAAGTCCATATTAAAATTTGTATCTGGTGCTTCAGAACCATCTAAGTAGGTGTTTTTGAATTCTAAATCGCTTAAGTATTGTGTAGTCTTATAAGATACACCTGCTTTAAAACCTACCCCAGAATCATAAAATAAGCCAAATTGAGCACCAAAACCAGTCGCAGTAGCATTGTCAGCAACAGGGTAGCCAAGTGCCATACTTGGAGATGAAGTGGGGTTTGGAGCTAATTCTAAAGCAGCATAATTAAAAGTTGGTTGTACACCAATTGAGAATTGGTCTGATATTTTATAGGCATAAGTAACTCCGATTTGCAATAGCATATAATTAGATGAAATATGTCCAAATCCACCCATATTTTGAGGATAACTTATTACATTCGATTCATTAGGATTCCAATCAGGATTAGGATTTCCACCACCATCCATAGGTAAATTAGTTTCTTCAGCAAAATCAACTCCAAAACCGCTTACTCCAAAAACAGAGGCACCAAAAGTATGTTTACTGTCTGCATTTCCCCAAACCATAGCCAAAGCTGGCATAGGAGAAGCTCCTTTATCGTCTTCTGTTATTCCAGTTACTTCTGGAGAACCCATAAACATCATACCTGCTGGTAGTGTAGAACTTAATTCTGGTAAAGCAAAGAATAGACCAACGTCTAAGTTTATTATTTTACTGTCAAAAGTTGAAATAGATGCAGGATTCCATTGCATTGCACCACTAATATCTATTGGTTGACCAGTTGCGGCACCACCCATTGAGGTATTTATGCTTCCAACACCAGCCATTAGATGACCTGCTTGTGCAAATGTAGCAGTTGTAAAAAATAAAAGAATAAGTTTAATTAAATTTTTCATGTTTTAATATTTAGTTTAATATTGATAATGTGTAACATTTATTACGAAGCAAAAGTAGAAGGTACAATCAATGTAACAAATGATAATTATCACGTTCTATGAAAAATATAATTTTGTTGTATTTGTGTAAATATTTTTAAAAAAGTATTCGATTCTGAGTATAAAATGAACTTTTGGTGCTGTTTGCCGTTGGGTAAAGTACAAGGATTATTTTCTGTATTTTTTAATAGCTTCTTTAATCTTTTCCATTCTATTTTCAGGATCGGGATGTGTGCTTTGGAATTCAGGGACACGTTGTCCTCCAGCAGCTTGCTTAAGAATTTTCATGACGCCGATCAATTCTTCAGGTTGATAACCTGCATCAATCATAAAACGGACACCTAGCTCATCACTTTCTAGTTCATCATCTCGACCATATTTCATATTCACTAGATTACCAATCATTTGCGCGGTTTGTGCTGCTCCCGCACTTCCATCAGAACCCACTAAAATACCACTGATAATGCCTTGTGTAAGATCTTGCTTGGCAATACGTTCAGCTGAGTGCCGTCCAACTACATGACCAATTTCATGCCCTAAAATACCAGCCAACTGATCTTCATTTTCGAGACGTTTTAAAAGACCATAAGTTATAAATACTTGTCCGCCGGGCAAAGCAAATGCATTAATTGTATTTGGGTCTCTCAACAGATGAAAGTCATATTTGTAAGGAGTATTTCTGGCGACACTATTATTTACTAATTTTCGTCCTATTTGATCAATTTTGTCTTGTAGTTGCTGGTCTGGGTATAAACCGCCATGTTGTTGTGCCATTTGTGGAGCACTTCTAAGTCCTATTGCAATTTCTTGTTCAGCATCTAAGGTAATATGCTGTTTTCTTCCTGTCCATTCGTTCGTATCTGTGTTAGACCAATATTTAAATAGGGCAAAAAGAATAATGCCCGCTCCAATAATAAGTTTTATAGGAATTCTTCCTTTGCTACTTGTTCTAAATGCCATAATTCTGGGTTTTAAAGCTTTGGGTAAATATACATATTTTTTATAACGAAATATATAAAAATTGAACTGTAACATTCGTTACTGTCTATTTTAATATTTCTTCCGATATTTGTAGGTGTAAAAATGATATAAAAACGTTGTGTAATTTTTTTACATACATATATTCAGTTAGTAGTGAAAATGGGAAGTTTGTTTTTTAACGAGCTTCTCATTTTTTATTGGCTTTAAAAGTAGTTAAAACTATACTTCGGAATTAGTGCATCTTTCTTTAGCTTCTAAAAATTTTGACACGAATTTCACGAATTTCCACGAATTTGATGGTGTTTAAATTTTCACGAAGCAGACTTTCAGTCTGCCAAACCAAACCTATGGACTCCTTGTCAATAGTGGTTTAGTTATTCTATCTCAGTTAAAGCATTGATGGCAAAAGAAGCCAACCAATGTCCTCCTTCATAATCATCATCAACCAAATTAGCTAAAGAATAATTTATATGTTCGTTTGCTACTACTTTTAAATGATCAAATTCCTTATAATTTTTTGCTAAATCGTATATACACCAGGCTCTACTAAAATTAACACCATCAAGATGTACTAAATGACCATCCGTTCGGTCAGAAACTTCGCCAAGGGTCATATAAAAATCATTTTGAGTTATTTTTGGCAAAAATTTATTAATCCATACTATAAATTCTTCCTTTGGTACTACTTTTCTCATGATATCAATTTCTTCTAAACAAGGAGAAAGAAAATCATAACCACTGGGTTCCCAATCAATGGGACAACCAACATCATTCAAAAAAAAGTCTTTTGCGCGTAGTTTTATTAAATCAATAAAAGCTTCGTCTTTTGTAGTTATGGCATAATCATAGGCAAAAGACAAACCAAAAGCTGTATTGCTATGCGTACCTACTCGAATAGGATATTTTAATTTGGGTAAATACTCCATATATTTTTTAGCAATAAGGTCACTCAGCGGTTGTAAGTTGTTTTCTAATTCTCTGGCCAATGGATCGTTCCATGTATGGAGTTCAGCGGCTAGCTTTAAAAGCCATGCCCAACCATAAGTGCGTTCATAAGTTTTGTTGTGTTTTTTATCAAAGTATGCTATTTCTTGTGTGATATTATCTTTTGAAAGTCGTTTGCGAAGTAAGGCTCTAATGCTTTCAGATTTTTCTAAATCAGGAAATTTCTTGAGCAGTTTTACCAAAGACCAGTGACCATGAACAGCAGAATGCCAATCAAAACAACCGTAAAAAGACGGATGTAAATTACTGGGTGTTTGCAAATCAGTTTCACTCGTTATAACCTGCCCTAATTTATTAGGATACTCTTGTTCGATGCATTTTAAGGGTAAGTTAGCCAGTTGGTTAGCGATTGCTAATGTCAGTTTTGTAGGTTTAAAAGACTCTTTTTCAATCTTATTTGTGGGTTGACAACTGAAAAGAAAGCTTATAAAAAGAAGTATGAATGCTTTTTTCATCAGATTTTGAATTTGTTTTTACAAAGGTAGAAAACTAAAAATTCTAAGTTAGTTTTAGAGATAATTAATAAAATACCGTCACAACAATATTACTTTTTTTATTTACAACACCGCACGATACAAACATGCGGTGGCAGGATCAATTTTTGAATACATAATTGAAATACTATCATAATTATTTAACTTTAAAGAAATTAATATTGGTAACTTCATACAAACTGTCCATTAAACCATCACAGTTAAAGGCACCCATTGACATATTATTATAGTATACGTCAATTAAAGTACCATTGTTTGAAGTTTGTGATATTTCATATATATATACTTTCCCATTGCTGTCAAATAATGAAAGTAAAAATGATTTGGAACAATTAGGTTGTTTCACGTTTTTTGGTTTCAAATTATTCGTTAAAATATTTGTTATACTATTGATGGTATTAATATCACTAATTAATATCTCTTGCTCAATAGTTTTATAACAATAATAATTTTTATTAGGTTTTATTTGAATTTTAACAACATTATTTTGATCTAAAAAATAAACTTGATAAAAAAATCTTCCGATACTTTTTGTGTTAAAAATGAGCATCAATAATACTATGCCTCCCAATATCCTTATGGTGACATCTTGCCAAGTTTTTTTCCTTCCAATAAAAATCATTATTAAACTAATGATTGTAGAAAATACTATTATGATAATAAAATCCATATTATTTTTTCTGTTACAAACTTTAGAATAATTTGCAGTATGACTACCTTCGTGTGGTTTATCTATAATTGTAATATTACTTTTATTATCACAACACCACACGATATAATCGTGCGGTAGCGTGGTAATCGTCATTCCAAAATCAAACAAATCGTAAATCAGCTTACCCCAACCAACCATCTCTATCCAAACTTCTATATTGAATAGCCTCTGCAATATGCTCTGGTGAAATATCTTGTATAGCACTTAAATCAGCAATAGTACGTGATACTTTTAAAATACGATCATAAGCGCGAGCTGACAAATTGAGCCGTTCCATAGCGGTTTTTAACAAATCCATTGACTCCTTAGATAGTTTGCAATGTTTGCGTATTTGTTTAACGCCCATTTGTGCATTGTAGTGAACTTTTTCACTTTCTTCAAATCTTTTAGTTTGAATTTCACGTGCAGCGATTACGCGTTCTCTAATTATTTTACTGAGTTCGCCACGACGTTCTTCAGCTAATTTTTCAAAAGGAACAGGTGTTACCTCTATATGAATATCAATACGGTCGAGTAGAGGACCCGATACTTTACCTAAATAGCGTTGCATTTCAGCCGGTGAGGAAGTCATCGGACTATCAGGATCGTTAAAATAACCACTAGGACTAGGGTTCATACTCGCTACTAACATAAATGACGAAGGATAAGTTACCGTAAATTTTGCTCGCGAAATGGTAACTTCTCTATCTTCTAAAGGTTGTCTCATCACTTCTAATACGGTACGTTTAAATTCGGGTAATTCGTCCAAAAAAAGAACTCCATTATGCGACATCGATATTTCACCAGGTTGTGGATAGGTACCGCCACCAACCAAAGCTACATCAGATATGGTATGGTGCGGACTTCTAAAAGGTCTTTGACTCATCAAACCGGCATTGGCTCCAATACGCCCAACTACAGAATGTATTTTTGTAGTTTCCAATGCTTCTTGTAAAGTCATTGGAGGCAAGATGGAAGGCAATCGTTTTGCCAACATAGTTTTTCCACTTCCTGGAGGTCCGATTAGAATAATATTATGCCCGCCAGCAGCAGCGATTTCCATACAACGTTTTATGGTTTCTTGCCCTTTTACATCAGCAAAATCAAATTCAGGGTTTTCAAGACTTTTATAGAATTCTTTTCGAGTATCAATTATTGTCGGTTCAAGTGCAACATCTTTATCAAAAAAATCAATAACTTGACGGATATTCTCTATTCCAAAGACGTCAATATCATTAACAATAGCTGCTTCTTTGGCATTTTGAGCCGGTAGTATAAATCCTTTAAAACCTTCTTCACGCGCTTTGATGGCAATAGGTAGCGCGCCTCTTAAGGGCTGTAGGCTTCCATCAAGTGAGAGTTCTCCCATGATGATATACTTTTCAATATCATTTCCTTTTATTTGCTTAGAAGCAATCAATATGCCAACGGCTAAGGTTAAATCATAGGCACTTCCTTCTTTTCGCATATCAGCCGGTGCCATATTAAGCGTTATTTTTTTTACTGGAATTTTATAATCGTTATTTAATAGGGCTGCTGCAATACGGTAGTTACTCTCTTTAATAGCGTTGTCAGGTAAACCGACTAAGTGATATCCTACTCCTGAATCTACATTAACTTCAACTGTGATGGTAGTTGCTTCTACGCCAAAAACGGCACTTCCATAAACTTTTGTGAGCATTTTTTTTTATTTAGAAGGTAAAGGTACTTAAAAACATTAAAATAAAAAACCCGACATAAGTGAATACGCCAGGTTTTTATATTTTTTTTAATTAAAGAAAAATTTAGTTTCTATAATCTTCAATTTCAGAAGCTTCTTTTAAAGCGTTAAAAATAGTATTATTGTCTTTTTTTACCGCTTTTACAAGTTCCAAACGATAAGGTTCGTAAGATTCTAATTCTTTAGGACTTGTTTTTTTGACTAACTCTAAAGCATATACTCCGTTGTTGCCTTTTATACCGCGAACTATCTCACCCTCTTTCATGGCTAATAAAGTGCCTAAAACAGCTTTCTCTCTACCTATGGCAGATGAACTAGGATTGTTAAAGCTAACATCACCTGTTTTTTGTACACGTATCTCTTCTCTTTCAGCAATTTCATCTAGGCTGCCTTCTTGCAATTTTTTTGTAAAGATTTCTGCTTTTTTATCAATTATTACCTTTGGTCGTACTAGTGTTGTGGCACTTTTTACGGATTGTAAGCCTTCGGCTTCTTTATTCGTAAGTTGTGCAACTACATAGGCTTTATCAATATCAAATCGTTTTGAATTGCCGATTTCTCTATCTTCATCAAATGACCAATAAACTAAAGAGGGATTATTTCCTTTTAAACCGGGGATTTTATCCTCTTTACGTCCTAATTTTTGTGCGTTTTTAATAGTGTATTTGTTTTCATTAGCTAATTCTGTAAAGTCTTGACCTTTTGCAATATTTGCAGCAAAAGTTTCAGCTTCGATAAAAACACGATTTTCAGTTTGCTCAGATGGTAGTACAATTTTTGAAACGCTTGCTAACTTAAGTCCCTTTTCTGATTTTAAATCGACATTTTTTATAATGTGAAAACCAAATTCGGTTTCTACGAGTCCGATGTCATTTTTTTTATGTGAAAAAACCCAATCATTAAATTTAGGGGTCATTCTTCCTTCTTTAAACCATCCTAAGTCACCTCCTTTGGTTGCACTTGGACCATCAGAACTAATTTTTGCCTCAGCTGCGAAATCAACGCCTCTTTTCTTTACCGTTTTAAGAATTTTATTCGCTTCAATTTCAGCTTCTTCTTTTGTTCTTTTTATTTCAGGGTTTGCACGCATAGCTCCTTCATAAGCAACTAGAATATGACTAGCTTTCACTGAGGGAACATCTTTTGATTCAATAATTTTTGAAACTTTTAAATATTCACCTTCTTCGTAAGGGCCATAAATAGCACCTACTTTTAAGTTAAATAAAGAATCTGCTATCTGAGGGTTTAAAGTATTTTTAAACACAAACTGATCGTTAAAGGGTGTATCTGAATTTTCAGAGATAAAATTTACGTAATCCTCTGTGTTTTTGAGTCCAATAACGGTGACATTTGCTTTGGCTGCGTTACTGTATTCTTCTTTATCTTCAAATAAATTTGTCAATTCTTTTTTGATAAGCTCTTTATCTTCTTCTGATGCCAAAAGGTCAAATATTACGTACTGTAAATCTCTAGAAGCCTTTACTTGATAGTCGTTTTTATGAGTGTTAATATATGCTTCAATATCACTGTCAGAAACTGTAATTGTGCTATCGGGAATTGTGTAATAAGGAAGAAAAACATATTTCCCTGATAGATTGGTATTATTCAATTCATAATTCTGTTTCCCTTCTTCACTTGATACACCAATTCCTGATTTAACTAAATTCAAATAAGCGTTACGTTCTAAATTTTGTTTAAGACTACGTTCGTAACCAATCCAGCTTGCCCAACGCGTTTTGCCGTTTTCACTAGAATCTTCTTGTAAATCAGCGATATAAGCTTTCAAACTTTCTTCATCAAACAAGCCTGCTTCATTTTGAAACTGAGCGTTATTTTTTATCGAATTATCATTGATTAAAGCTTCCCATATATCTTTTTCACCAACCACGATACCAGCCTTATATAACTGAGATGAGTAAATCTTTTCGCTTGTTAAATTATCCCAAACTGCTTTACTGGCTTGAGAATCATTTATTGTTGATCTTTGAGATTTAAAAGCCTTTATTTGTGTTGTAAATTCTTCTCTGGAGATGTCTTCACCATTTATACTTCCCACAAAATTTGTTTTGTCAGACTTAAAAAAGTTAACAATATCTTTTGGGCTAGCTACAAAAGCAAAGAGCGCCATACCAATTATGATTATTAAAAATAGAGAGCGATCTCTAATTTTGGATAAAACTGCCATATTCTTTTTGTTAAAAAATTAGTTCGCAAAAGTACGATTATCTATTTAATAATAAAAGAAAAAAATAGAATTAAGTCTTAAAGTGATTTAAATGAATAAACGAATAGGTTTTGTCTTTGAAAAAAACGAATACTATTCGTCGACATATACGCTACCACTTATGTCTTTAGCATGCCAGTTTGTGAGCTCTTCACTTGACTCAAATCCGGTTCCATAAAGAGTATCCGTTGGCGTTATTAAAGTGAATTTCTTTTCTGTGATAAAAAAGTGTTGTTTTTGATCCCAAAAAAGTTGGGAAGTGTACAAAGTGTATTTTTTTGCATAATTTGTGACAACTACATTATCTCTAACTTCAGAAATTTCTGTTTTAGAGTAGGTGATTGCATAATTACTCACTACTGTAGTTGAGTCACCATTGTTTTCAAATTTAGTGATGTGTAATCCCTTGGGAAATTCGGAGTAAGGATGTGCTTCACGATTGCTGTAATCATGCACTAATGGACTTATGATTTTTGATGTAACTCTCCCGGAATCTTTATAAACGGTATAAATATTTTTTGAAACTCCTATCGGAAGGTTTTTATCTGCTAAAAAATCATGTACTTTTTTAATGTCATTAGTACATGAAAAAAACAGTGTTGCCACTAGTAGGGCAACACTGCTGTTTAATATGATATGTGCTCTGTTTTTAAACACGTTGGTTTTTCGTATTATTCAAAAGGTACTTTTTATAGATACTCAATTAATCGACAACCGCCAACCGTTTTAAGGTATTCTAACACTTTCACCGATCCAACATCCAATTCTGTGTAAGGAGCCTGATTGTTTCCCTTCATTGAATACATCTTCCGTGGAAGGTGCTTTTGAAGCATAACTATTAATGTGTTTTTGTGCAATAGATGCAATACTTGGGTCAATTGCTTTTGCTCTACGTGCTTTAGCAAGAGCTGCTTGATAGACCATACGAGTTCCGAATACATCGGTACCACAAGATTTAGCGCTTTTTGCATACATACTCGCTACTAATAAATAGGCTTTTCCTAAACTTGGTCGTGCTTCAACAGCTCTATATGCATAGCTTCTTGCTTCTCCAAAACGACCTTTGTTTTTCATCATTTGAGCGATGGTATATAAATACTTTGCTTTTTTATAGTTGTCAGTTTCTAAATCAACTGCTCTTTTAAAATAATCTAAGGCTTTTGTTTCATTTCCTTTTTTCATCAACATCCCTGCGTAGAATACATAGGCATCAGATGAAGGATCGGCATTTACATATTTTTCTACCATTTTGTCATAGAAAGTACCATTTGTACATCCTTTGTTGTAAAGACGAGAAACACTACGTTTTAACCAAACAACATTATTAGAATTTGCATTAAAATCTTTTTCATATAAAGGAATCAATCTATCACAAGTAGCATATTTTTCTAACATGGCACCTAAACCACCTTCTACTTTTCCAAGACCTTTTAAATTGGTGCTATACGCTTTTTTCAAATAAGTTTGTCTTTTTGTTAATTCTTCACCGGATTCTTCAACTTCTCTAAGCTTATCAACTTCTTTTGAAAAAAGATCAATTTTTTTATTGACGGCATCTAACAAGTTATCGTGCATATCAAAAATACCTTGTATATTGGTATCTTTATTTCTTTCAATTACACCTTCAAAATATTTAAAAATTGCTTTTACGCCCATTTTTTGAGGGTTTATGTCATAGGATTTTTGTAAAAGACCAAATACTTTAGTTTCTGGACAACCGGCTTCGTTCATAAACATGGCGTATTCACTATACATTTTAGCGGGTTTATCATCTGGGAAATACTCTAATCGTTGAACATAGATTCTTTCGATTAGTTTTCTGACAGCAACTTTTTCAGTTTCACTTGCTTTCTCAAACTTGTCTTCAGCCATAGTTAACCCATTTTTGTAGATGTTTATTGAAAGTTTTGGACAATTTTCGAATGTCCACAACCAAGCGTCATAAGCTTTATCATAATTTTTACTCTTAAAATCTGCTCTAAAGAGATTGTATTTAATATTGCATTCTTGTTCTTGGTTACTGTACTCTTGTGAGTTTTGAGCTTTAGCATTTAAACTGCCCGCTATTAAGAAAAAGCTTACAAATATTACTGATAATTTGAGTTTGATAAAAGAGTTCATCTTTCTAGGTTTTTGATGTTAATTAATTTTACGTTTACGGAACCATTTGTCAGTTAGATTTAAACTGAGGCGCAAGTTAAAATAATTTTCTTTAATGAGTCCGCTTGTTGTATTACCACGGTTGCCATATTCTAAACCAAGATTAACTTGCGATAATTGGTTGCCAATCGGAAAGCCTAATCCAAAAGATATGCCAAAGTCATTGATTGGTGTAAAATCTCCCGAATTACCTGTGCCATTTATTGATAATCCGGTATTTTCATACTTTATTCCTGCACGATAAACAACACGATGCCAGTAACTTGTGATAGAATTAGTTTTTGGAATCCAAAAGCCTCCTAGACTGTATTTAGATTTTGAAGTGTACTCAATTTTATTATTGCTGTGGAAAACAGTTTGGTCAAGTTCTAAAGCTTTCTGTGTTTCATAGTCAAATCCTATTTGCCACTTATTAGATTTTCCAAGTCCAACACCGGTAGCTATTGCAGTGGGACGTGTTATTTTTCCTTCAATATTTTGATTACTTACGAGTGTATCGTTATGAAATTCAATACTACTTATTGTAGTGAATGAGTACATATATTCTTCACTCGTTGCTTTTATTGTGTTTTTCAGTTTTAAACTAACTCCAGCACTAGCACTGAGATCATTTTTTAATTTTTTATGATATTGGGCTCCCAATTTAAAGCTAGTTCCGGTTAAATTTGATAACAATTCATGTTTTGTTCCAAAAGTTACATCTTTTTGTTGATAGAGAATATTGTTACTGATATTTCCAAAAAGATATTCTGCTTCAACTCCTATGCTTAAACCCTTAAATACATTATAACCAAAACTTCCATAAAAACGATTGGTTCCGCCATTTCCATCAAAAGAGTTTATTTCGATAAGCTCATTATCCGTGTCAAATATTTCGTCTTTGATATCATAACCTACATTTGTGTTGGGTTGTAAACCCACCATTAAACCTCCTTTTTTTCCTACCGGAATACCTAGTGCTAAATAAGATAAACTTGTGTATGATGTATTTTGGTTTAAGGCGCCATCATTTATATATAAGAACTTACTTCTACCCGCTATTGAAAAAGTAGTGAATTGCAAAGCACTTAGTGCCGCCGGGTTCGAAAAATTCAATTCATTCGCTGAGTTTAGGGCAACATTAATACCGCCCATACTACTTGATGCAACTGTTGTTTGTTGATTGTTATCACCAATACCAAAATAGGAATAAGGAGATATGTTGTTTATTTGAGAATATCCAACAGTAATCCACATAAGCGCTATGAAAAAACTAAGATTTTTTATCATTTTATATTATATTTCAAAATAGTATTAAGCCCTTCTAATAAGAAAAAAGGACGGACAAAGATGCTACTTTTTAATTGACCTGACAAAAATTCGGCATCTCCTCCTGTTAAAACTACTGTTAATTTTTGATAGCTTTCTTTATACTGATTAATAACGCCATCAATTTCCCTACATATACCATTTACAACACCTGAATGAATAGATTCATTTGTTGAAGTACCTACAAATGCTTTCGGAATACATTTATCTAATAAAGGTAAGCTAGCAGTATAGTCGTGTAGTGATTTATAGCGACTTTGTATGCCTGGAGCTATTGCGCCTCCTAGATAATCTTTTTGTTCGGTAACAAAATCATACGTAATGCAAGTGCCTGCATCAATAACCAAAACATTTTTTTCGGGGAATTTGGTGACCGCGGCAGCGGCAAGTGCAATTCGATCGTCTCCTAAGGTTTTAGGGCTTTTGTATGTATTGTTAAAGGGAATTAAAGACTTGTGATCTAATTCTTCACAGCTAAATAACTTATTTAAAAGTGCTTTGTTTTTTTTGGACAGTTTTCCAACAGATGAGATTAAAGCATATTCAACATTGTATTTTTTAGAAATAATCGGAATCATTGATTGAAATTCGTCCATTTGAAAACGAATTAAATCGATGATTTTATCCTTTTTGAATAATGCTGTTTTTATACGAGTATTTCCAATGTCTATGATTAAATACATTTAGAATAATAAATTATCTTTGCAAAGAATTAATGGGTTACGAAAGTACATAAAGTATGGTTTTTACCCCAATTTTTTAAAGGGTTTTTTAGAAATAAAAATACTAACGAATTTGATACAATTTAATGTTATTTAAATAGATGCGATTTATTCAATTTATAAAATCATTATTTGGAATAAAAAATGAAACAGATGATTTCATGAAAAAATATTTAATAGTCGGATTAGGGAACAAAGGAGCAAAATATGACAATACACGTCATAATATTGGTTTTGAAATTGTCGATGCATTAGCAGAAAAAATGGAAACAGATTTTGAATCTGCAAAGTTGGGTGCAATTGCAAAATTTCGTTTTAAAGGGCGAATCTTTATTTTGTTAAAACCGACAACCTACATGAACCTAAGTGGGAAAGCAGTTCGATATTGGTTAAATAAAGAGAAAATTCCAATAGAAAACACATTGATTATTTGTGATGACTTAAGCTTGCCCATAGGAGCTTTACGTATTAAATCTAAAGGAGGAGCCGGTGGTCATAATGGTTTGCAAGATATTCAAGATTTATTGGGGACTTCTGTATATCCACGTTTACGATTTGGTATTGGAAACAAATTTTCAAAAGGGAAACAAACAGATTTTGTTTTGGGAGAATGGAAAGAAAACGAAAGAGAAATGCTGATAAAACGAATCGAAAAAGCATCAGAAGCAGTTTTATCCTTTGGAACTGCCGGTTTAAATAACACGATGAATGGCTTCAACGGAGCTCCATCTACTTCTGAATCTACTAAAAAGGATAACAAAAAAGAAAAATCCTAATTTACCTGCTCTCCATTTTTTATCGAATCACTTACAGGAGCCAAAAAACTTAATTTCCCATCTTTTGTCTCGGCCATTAAAATCATGCCTTGGCTTTCAATACCTCTTATTTTTCGCGGTGCTAGATTGATCAAAACACAAACTTGTTGTCCAATGATGTTATCCGGCGAGAAGCTTTCTGCAATTCCTGAAACGATGGTACGCGTATCTATGCCAACATCTACTTGTAGTTTGAGTAATTTCTTTGTTTTTGGCATTTTTTCGGCTTGTAAAATAGTTCCAATTCGTACATCCATATTCGTGAAATCATCAAAAGTAATCTCGTCTTTCTGTGTATTCAAAACTTTATTTTCTTGTTCATTCAGTATTTTTCTTGCTGTTAGTTTATCTAACTGCAGTTGTATAGCATCGTTCTCAATTTTTTCAAACAACAATTCAGATGCGTTAATTTGATGTCCATTTTTGATTAAAGACTCTGTTTCTGACAGTACTACATCATCCCAATTTTTGAGATCAATATTTAGGATATTTCTCAATTTTTTCGCTGAAAACGGTAAAAAAGGTTCAGAAAGATGTGCTATGGAAGCTGCTATTTGAAGTACTACAAATAAGATGCCTTTAACTTCATCAGGGTTTTCTTTAATTTTTTTCCAGGGTTCTTGCTCTTGTAAAAAAACATTTCCCATACGAGCTAGATTCATCAATTCTTGGGAGGCTTCTCTAAATCTGAACAACTCAATTGATTTCCCAATGCTATCTCTGAATTCACTAATTCTAGCTAATTCTTTAAAATGTTTCCCTTTTTCAGGAACGATTCCATCGTAATATTTGTGTGTTAAGACCGTAACACGATTGATAAAGTTTCCTAAAATGGCAACTAATTCATTGTTGTTTCTCGCTTGAAAATCTTTCCATGTAAAATCATTGTCTTTGGATTCTGGTGCATTTGCCGTTAAAACATAGCGAAGTACGTCTTGTTTGTCAGGGAAATCTTGCAGATATTCGTGTAGCCATACTGCCCAATTTTTTGAGGTGGAAATTTTATTTCCTTCTAGATTTAAAAATTCGTTTGCAGGCACATTCTCAGGTCAAATATAACTTCCTTCTGCTTTGAGCATAGCCGGAAAAATTATTGCGTGAAAGACGATATTATCTTTTCCAATAAAATGAATTAATTTGGTGTCTTTATCTTTCCAATAAGGTTCCCAATTTTTGTTCTCTCTTTTAGCCCATTCTTTGGTCGATGAAATATAGCCGATAGGTGCGTCAAACCATACATATAAAACTTTTCCTTCGGCATCTTTCACGGGTACAGGAATTCCCCAATCTAAATCACGAGTTACAGCACGAGGTCGCAAACCATCGTCAAGCCATGATTTTACCTGACCTAAAACATTGGGTTTCCAATCATTCTTGTGACCAACTACGATCCATTCTCGCAACCAAGTTTCATATTTGTCTAGTGGTAAATACCAGTGTTTTGTTTCTTTTAAGGAAGGTGTATTGCCTGTTATAGCAGATTTTGGTTTTATTAAATCAGTAGCATTATGGCTGGTGCCACAACTTTCGCATTGGTCGCCATAAGATTCTTCAAATCCGCATTTTGGGCAAGTTCCTATAATAAATCGATCCGCTAAAAATTGGTTTTCCTCTTTATCATAAAACTGTTCGGATGTTTCTTCTATGAATTTACCATCATCATACAATTTTTTAAAAAATTCGGATGCGGTTTTATGATGAATTTCTGCAGATGTGCGAGAATAGTTATCAAACGAAATACCAAATTCTTGAAAAGATTTTTTGATAATAGCGTGATATTTATCGACTATTTGTTGTGGTGTGACTCCTTCTTTTTTTGCTCGAAGCGTGATAGGTACACCGTGTTCATCAGATCCACAAATATAAATTACATCTTTTTGTTTTAAGCGTAAATATCGGGTATAGATATCCGCAGGCACATAAACTCCTGCTAAATGTCCTATATGTACAGGCCCATTTGTATAAGGTAATGCGGCGGTTATGGTATATCGTTTGGATTGGTTCATTTGTTGTTTTGTAAATGCCAAAATTACGAAAACTAATGATAAGGTAATTGTGATTTAAAAATCATAAATTTGTAGCAACAAATAAACTACTCCGAGGTAGAACCATCGGAGTATTAAAATGAGTTTGCTTTGCAAACTATGCCATACTGACCCAAAGGGTCGGGGTATTAAACCAATTGGGCTTTCGCCCCGCGAATAAATCTATATATTATGAAAACCCAGCTTCTTGTAATCTTAATAATTAGTTCCTTATTGCTTACTTGTAAATCTGATAAAAATCCAGTTTCTGAGATGACAAACAATCCACTATTAACGCAATGGAATACTCCTTTTGGCGTGCCTCCATTTGATAAAATAAAAAATGATAACTATCTGCCTGCTTTTGAAAAAGGGATGAAAGAAGAACAAAGTGAAGTAGCTATTATTGTTAATATAATGGAATCGGCATCTTTTGAAAATACAATTGAAGCTTTTGAGTTAAAAGGTGCTATATTGACTAAAATAAGAAAGGTCTTTTATGCCGTAAATGGTGCAAACACCAACGATGAACTAAAAAAAGTAGCAAAAGAAATTGCTCCAAAACTAGCCGCTCATCGCGATAATATTATGTTGCATGAAAAATTATTTCAACGTGTTAAAACGGTTTATGACCAAAAAGAAACTTTAAATCTATCAGCTGAGCAGCAAAAATTATTAGAAGAAACATACAAGAGCTTTATTCGTGCGGGAGCCAATGTAACGGGTGGAAATAAAGAAAGATTGCGTGAAATAAATGCACGTTTAGCCATTTTATCACAACAATTTGGTGAAAATGTATTAGATGAAACAAATAGTTTTGAGATGTATGTCACTGATAAGGCTGATTTAGGAAACCTTTCTGCAGGAATACTGGCGAATGCGCATAATGAGGCAAAAAAGAGAGGTCGTGAAAAAGGATGGTCATTTACCTTACACCGCCCGAGTATTAACCCTTTTTTAACGGCATCACCTAACAAAGAATTACGAGAAAAAATCTTTGATGGATATGCTTTAAGAGGCGATAATAATAATGAACAAGATAACAAAGAAATTGTTGCTGAAATGACTTCGTTACGAGTGGAGAAAGCAAAATTATTGGGATTCAATACACATGCAGATTATGTGTTGTCAAACAGTATGGCAAAAACACCCGAAGCAGTTATTAATTTTTTAGATAAATTATGGAGTCCGGCTTTAAATATGGCGAAGTCAGAACGAGAAGCACTAGCTTTAAAAATGAAAAATGAAGGGATTTTAGCGACTTTTTCTGATAGTGATTGGCGTCATTATGTTGAAAAAGTACGTAAAGAACGCTATGATTTTGATGAAGAAGAAACCCGTCCGTATTTTGAATTTACAGCGGTAATACAGGGTGCATTTACCCTAGCGAATAAGTTGTTTGGCTTGCAATTTATTAAAAATACCGAAATACCAACTTGGCATAAAGATCAGCAAGTGTATGAAGTTTTAGAAGCCGATGGTACACATGTAGGTATATTGTATATGGATTTTTTTGCACGAGAGAGCAAACGAGGAGGAGCATGGATGAATAGTTTACGTTCGCAATCAAAAGTTGATGGAAAAATGATTACACCAATAATAACCAATAACTTTAACTTTCCTGCGCCGACAAAAGATACGCCATCTTTATTATCCTTTAGTGAAGCACAAACAGTTTTCCATGAATTTGGTCATGGATTGCACGGTCTTTTATCAAATGTAACCTATGAATCATTGTCAGGAACGAATGTGCCAAGAGATTTTGTGGAATTTCCATCGCAAGTGATGGAAAATTGGATGAGTGAGCCTGAAATGTTGCAATTGTATGCTAAACATTATAAAACGGGTGAAGTTATTCCTATAAAATTAGTTGATAAGATGAATGAAGCGGCAAAGTTTAATCAAGGATTTGTCACTGTAGAATATATGGCAGCAGCTTATTTAGATATGTTTTGGCATTCGTTATCAGATACTGACAAACGTGATGTTCATAAATTTGAGAATGAAAAGATGAAAGAAATCGGATTGATTGAGGAAATTATTCCACGCTATAAAAGCACTTATTTTCAGCATATTTTTTCTGGGGGATATTCCGCAGGGTATTATAGTTATTTGTGGAGTGAGGTTTTAGATGCAGATGCATTTGCTGCTTTTACCGAAACAGGAAATTTATTTAATCCTGAAGTTGCTAAAAAATATCGAACTTTAATAAGTAAAGGAGGCTCAGAAGAGGGCATGGAACTTTATAAAGCTTTTAGAGGGAGAGCGCCCGAAATAAAATCATTATTATTAAAAAAAGGATTTTAACAAGTACGACAATTAATTACAAAAGTAGCGCTATCACTTTAGTGTTTGTAATAAGCGTTCTTGTATTCATTTAAGCAAGATATTGGTATTAATTCGGGCTTGCCCCAAGTTCAAATGCTATTTATTCGCAGGGCGAAAGCCGTTAAGGTGGGATGGTTTAATACCCCGATGCTCTGCGTCGGAATTTTAGGGTTCAGTCCCGATAGTTATCGAGATGCCCTGAGGTTATTCTTAAGATAAAAAAAACCATCTACTTTCGGTAGATGGCTTTTTGATAATAAAGTTGTACTATAAATATTAAATCACTTTGACATTTACTGCATTTAAACCTTTTTTACCTTCTTTCAATTCAAACTCTACTTCGTCACCTTCTGCAACACGGTCAATTAAACCAGTTACATGTACGAAATATTCATTACTTGAATCTTCTTCGATAATAAATCCGAAGCCTTTTGCTTCGTTGAAGAATTTTACGGTACCTTTTTTCATTTGTTAATGAGTAATAAAATTAATAATGCCACAAAGATAGTATTAATTGACGGTTTTCAAAATTTTAACAACTTATTTTTTTGTAATTCGTTAAATTAGGGTAACTACTCAGCCATGTTTATTTCACGCAAAGGAGCGCAAAGTCTTTAAAACTATTATATTATGCAAAGCTCGCAAAGAAATGAATGCTTCGCATTTATAAATCTTTGCGTTCTGGGCGTATTAAAAATCAACCTAATTTCTTTGCGGGCTTTTCGTGAGAGACATTTTAAAAACCCTTACGAATGAATAGT
>JAUVOS010000162.1 GCA_030599055.1 Lutibacter sp. | reverse complement strand
TTTGTGAGACTCTTAAAAATTATTTCAATTTTTAAGTTAGCCGAACTAATCCCGCTTTTTTAGCGGGTTATTGGTTAATACCTCGACCTTCTAGGTCGATTCCTTTTATTGGGTTCAGGGTTCTACCCTGAGGTTTAATATCTTTTATTTTGCCCACAGCCTACAGCCCACAGCTATATTATCAACATAGCATCACCATAGGAAAAGAACTTATACTTTTCTTTTACGGCTTCTTTATAAGCTTTCATTAAAAAATCATAACCTGCAAAAGCAGCCGTCATCATCATCAATGTAGATTTTGGTGTGTGAAAATTAGTAATCATAGCATCAGGAATGCTAAACTCGTGTGGAGGAAAAATAAATTTATGAGTCCATTTCTCTACGGCATTTAGTCGTTGATTAGAAGAAACGGAACTTTCGATGGCACGCATAACCGTTGTACCAACCGCGACAATTTTATGTCTTTTATCTTTAACTGCATTTACTCTATCAGCTACTTCTTGAGGAATTATGATTTTCTCTGAATCCATTTTGTGTTTAGACAGATCCTCAACTTCAACAGAACTAAATGTTCCTAACCCGACATGCAATGTGAGTTCAGCAAAGTCAATACCCTTAATTTCAAGCCGTTTCATAAGATGTTTTGAAAAATGCATCCCTGCAGTAGGAGCTGCAACAGCACCTTCGTGTTTGGCATAAATAGTTTGGTAACGTTCGGTATCTTCAGGCGTTGGTTCCCGTTTTATATATTTTGGAAGAGGCGTTAATCCTAATTCTTTTACTTTGGCTATAAATTCTTCGTGAGAACCGTCAAATAAAAAACGTAAAGTTCTCCCACGTGATGTGGTGTTATCAATTACCTCTGCAACTAAACTATCATCATCTCCAAAAAATAATTTATTTCCAATTCTAATTTTTCGCGCTGGGTCAACTAATACATCCCACAGTCGATTTTCTTCATTTAGCTCACGTAAAAGAAAAACTTCAATTCTTGCTCCTGTTTTTTCTTTTTCTCCGATTAGTCGAGCCGGAAACACTTTAGTATTGTTAAGAATCATCATATCACCATCATCAAAATAGTCTATCAAATCTTTAAACAATTTGTGTTCAATTTTTTGTGTATCTCTGTGCAAAACCATCAAACGGGCTTCATCACGGTGTTCAGCTGGAAATTCAGCTAATAATCCTTCGGGCAGATCAAAATTGAACTGCGATAGTTTCATTTTCAAAATAATAGATTTAAAATGTTAATGATTTGGCTTTTTATTATAGCTTTTTAGGAAAAACGATTGCAAATATACAATATCAAGAGGGGGCTTGTCAAGTAAAAGAGGAAGTATTTTTATAAATCAACAATTACAATAGCTTTTACTGACAAGGTAGGCGAGTTGAGCAAGAGTTAACACAATAGATAATATAATTGCGAAATAAAATAATAATGGGTGTTTGCTCCTCATTTCTTTAAAAAGATTTCTTTTCATGTGTCTAAATTTTTATTTTTATAGGTGACACATGCTGTTCGCTATTAGTCATCTCCTTAGGTGTCAAAATCTTACATGCTCGTTTCATAAAATAGAACTAATCGTTTTTTATAAATAAGCTATTTAGGTCTTCCCAAAAGTTAGGATAAGATTTACTAACCACGTTTGGGTTTTCAATATCTATGGGAACTTTTACAAGTAGTGGTGCAAAAGCCAAAGCCATACGATGATCTTGATACGTTTTTATTCGTATATTTTTTGTGAGTTTTTTTGATGCTTTTAGAAGTAAACTATCATCTGTAATTGTGATTATAGCTCCAAATTTTTCCAATTCGTTTTTTAACGCCTGTAAACGGTCTGTTTCTTTAATCTTTAACGTATGTAAACCTGTCAGGTGACAGTTCTTTCCCAATCCTAGGCAAGTAACAGCAATAGTCTGAGCTAAATCAGGAGAATTAATAAGGTTTAAAGTAAAAAGTTTAGAGTTTAAAGTTGAGTTTGATGATTCTAAAAGAATTCCTGAGTTTGTAAAGGTAGTTTTTACACCTAGTTTTTTATAAATTTCGGGTAAAATACTATCTCCTTGTAGGCTATTTTTTTTAAAACCGGATAATTCAATTTTACTATTTGCTTGCAATGCGACTAAACTGTAATAATAGGAAGCACTGCTCCAATCTGGTTCAATAGAGAAATTTTGAATTTTGAGTTTTGAATTTTGAATTGGTTTTACTAATATTTTGTTGTTCGTAAACACAGTATTGACTCCAATTTCATCAAGAAGAGCTAGCGTCATTTCAATGTAAGGAATAGAAGTTATTTCTCCTTCTAAAACTAATTCTAAACCTTTTGGTAATGAAGGAGCAATCAATAAAAGTGCAGATATATACTGACTACTTACATTTCCTTTTATATTTATTTTATTACAGGTTAATTCTCTTCCTTTTATCAGAAGTGGTGGATAGCCATTCTCTTTAAGATATTTAATATCAGCTCCTAGTTCTACTAATGCATTTACCAAGATTTTGATAGGACGTTCTTGCATTCTTTTGGAACCGGTAAGCCTTGTAGTTTTGCCATTTTGAATTGCCAAATAGGCTGTTAAAAAGCGCATAGTAGTACCTGCATGCCCTACATCTATGCTGATAGATTCATCCCCACTTGAAGAGAATAGATTTAATGCATCTTGTAAAGATTTTGTATCATCAGAGTTAGATAGATTATCAATTAGTATATGAGGGAAAAACTGTTGTAAAACCAATAATCTATTTGATTCACTCTTAGAACCTGTAATTGAAATTTTTCCATCAATTGAGGTGGTTTTTGTATGATTTAAATGTAAACTCACTTCTTTTTAGCATTACGTTTTGTAAAATAAGCCATAGTAGCTCCATAAACCAAACCAAGAATTAATTTTGAAATAGCATACGTTATCCAACTTCTATTTTGAAAGCTCTCCGTAACAGCATTTAGATTGCCTGCGGAAAACAATTCCCAAATTAATTGGATGATGATGACAACGATAACAAATACAATTCCAAATCGTACTGTTAACAGCCAAAAAGGCTCTTTTAGAATGTTTCTTTTGTTCATTGTCTTAATTTTTTATTGGTGTGATGTCTGTCGTGGTCGCGTTTTGTTTTTTTAATAAGGTTTTTTTCGAAAGCACTCTGTAAATCAATGTCTGTTTGATTAGCCAAACACAGAACAACAAATAACACATCTGCTAATTCATCACCTAAATCTTTGTTTTTATCTGTTTCTTTTTCGCTTTGCTCTCCATATCTTCGTGAAATTATTCGAGCCACTTCACCAACTTCTTCGGTTAAAACAGCCATATTGGTCAGTTCATCGAAATAACGAACACCGTGTTCTTTAATCCAATTGTCAACGATTATTTGTGCGTTTTTAATATTCATGTTATTTTTTTTCACGTAAAGTCCGCAAAGTTCTTACGCAAAGTTTGTTAAGCAAAATTGAAAGAATTTTACGTGGAATGCTTTTCAAAGATACTAATTATCTTTTGGCAAGTATTTTTTAAATTCATTTCTAGATATTTCTACTGCACCTAAACTGGCGAGGTGTTCATTATATGCTTGGCAGTCTATTATTGAATATTTTTCTTTCTCCAGTTTTTGTGCGAGATAAATAAAAGCGAATTTTGAAGCATTGCTAACCGAACTAAACATGCTGTCTCCACAAAAGATGGAACCTAAATCAAGACCGTACAAACCTCCTACAAGTTTTCTGTCACATTGAGTGGAGTCGAAATGTTGCCATACTTCAATTGATTTTGCAATCCCTTTTTCATGTAATTGAATCATTGATTTTTCTAAATCATCCGTAAGCCAAGTTCCTTCTTGTCCTTCTCTTTGAACTGTTTTGCAATGTCGAATTACTTGCTTAAAATTTTGATTAAAAGTTACTGTAAAGAGCTGATCACGTATGATTTTTCGCATGGTTTTGCTGATATAAACATCCTTAGGATATAAAACCATACGTGGGTCAGGACTGTACCACACAATTGGTTCTCCTTCGTTATTCCAAGGGAATATTCCGTGCTTATAGGCGGTTAGTAATCTATTGGGGTGTAAATCGCCACCAATAGCAAGAATACCTTCTTTTGAGGCTAATTCAATAGGTGGAAATTGATGTTCAAATCCCAATAAAAACATAATCAATAATTCAGAATTAAGAAAGCAGAATTAAGAAAACAGTCTCGAAGTAACGAAAAAGAACATAACTTTATCATTAGATAAATTCTGCATTCTGCATTCTGCCTTAAAATGGTAAATCATCGGGTTCATTAGTATCGTCCGTAGGATCTACCTGTTCTAAATTTTCCGGTGGGGCCATTGGTGGCGGTGTACTTGATTGAGCTGCTTCAATACGCCATCCGCTTAACGAATTGAAATATTTTGCAACTCCTTCTGGGTTAATCCACTCACGACCTCTAAGGTTAAAAGCAATTTTTACATCTTGACCTACTTCAAAAGCATCTAATAAAGTGGTTTTGTCTTGAACAAATTCAACCATAATATGCTGTGGATATTGGTCGTCAGTAGTGACAACAATTTCGCGTTTTTTAAATCCGTTGCTACCAAATTCTTGTGTGTCTGTAATTAATTTTATTCGTCCGGTTACGTCCATAATCTTTTTGTTTTATTTAGAATGCAAATATACACTCCCAATTTGATTATAAAAAAAATGTGTGAATTATTAATTAACAATTTTGATTTAGATATGAAAAATTAGAATAGAGATAAGAGAAGAAAGACATCGCAGATGTTTAGATTCAACGCAAGGAATTACCTTAGGAACTACTGCCTAAAATACTTATATTCAGTTGTTAGAAGTACTCGTTTTGCGAAGTGCCCACGAAAGTTTATAAATAATGTTCAAATGTCCAAAAGACTATTTGAGGTTTG
Organism: Lutibacter sp.; assembly: GCA_030599055.1. GTDB lineage: Bacteria > Bacteroidota > Bacteroidia > Flavobacteriales > Flavobacteriaceae > DQTL01. The sequence goes on along the minus strand of JAUVOS010000162.1, from coordinate 1,110 downwards.
AGCTACTTTGCAGAGAGTTAGTACGGTGGGTGAGTTTTCTTCGTCATTCTTACTCGCAAAGCGGGTATTTCTAATGAATATTACTGTTAATTTGCTAATCAACTAATTACCTCATTGGCTAATTACTAGCGCCTCATTCAATTAAATCTCCGCAATATAAATACCTGACCCATAATCCGATTGTATTCTTTTTGCTTTTGAAAAATTAGTTTTTAATTCATCACAAAAATATTTTTTAAAATTTTTATAATCACTTCGTTCAATAAATTCGAGAAAACGAACGATATAATGTGTTTTTCCTACAAAATCGTGTAAAACAACGTGTTTTTTAGAAACTCTTTTCATTTCTGATAGCATTTTAGCTCTTCTATCAGCCTTTACTCCATGGATGACAAACGAAGCCGTAACGATGTCAAAGGAATTATCGGGGAAATTTTTTAAGTCTTCGGCATTTCCCGTTTTAAATGTTATTTCAGGATGCTTTTCTCGACCACTTTTTAATATTTTTTCTGATAAATCAATTCCACAAACTTTAGAAGCCCCTTTTTGAATAAATTTCATCGCCCAAGCTCCAGTTCCTGTACCAATATCCAAAACGCTTTTGTTTTTGAGTTCAATTTCAGATTGAACTGCTTCAATAGATTTTTCATAGCCTTTTATCAAAGAATGATCAACCCTTGCATAAATAGGAGCAATACTTCCAAACATAAATCTAGCTCTTTTATTGGTGTCTTTTGAAAAGTAATGAAGTAGTGACATGAGAAAAATATTTAAAGTGTAAAAATAAACTAATTTGAAAGATAGAATTGTAACTAATTTTTCACTTTGAAAAAATACGGGTTAAAACAACTTAGATTCTGACCTGAAGTTATAAACTTTTTGGAATAAATGTTTTTGTTAAGTCTTGTGTGCTACTAACTATAAACCTCAGTTTTACGAGGAGCTAAGCAAGCTGGGGAAATCACCTTTGGGAGATTATTTACGTTCTTGAGAATATAGTTTATAAAAGTTAAAGAAAAGAGCCTATGAGCAACAACAAAATACTGTGATTTATTGGGAAAACGAAACAGAAATTAGAAATAGCAATCAACATTTATTTTATCAGTAACT
>JAUVOS010000018.1 GCA_030599055.1 Lutibacter sp. | reverse complement strand
GAGTATATAAAATCTCTAAAAAACTTTCCATATTTAATCTTTTGTCCAACGGGTGTTTATGGTCCTCGTGAAAAAGATTTTTTGGTTATGTATAAAAATATAAAACAAGGTTTTGAAATGTATATTGGGTCAAAAGAACAACAACTATCACTTATTTATATAAAAGATTTATGTAGTTTGACTTTTATAGCTTTAGAATCTGATATCATTACAAAATCATATTTTCTATCAGACCTAAACAATTATACTGCCTTAAGGTTTAATGAGGTTGTAAAAAAAGTATTAAATAAGAAAACCATTCGCATTGTTTTACCTAAAATATTGGTTAAAGCAATAGCGTATGTCAGCGAAAAGATAGGTTGTTTAATATTTCGAAAGATCCCAACACTAAACACTGACAAATACAAGGAAATTAGCATCGGTAATTGGCTTTGCAATAGTGATAATTTAGTCACTGATTTTAATTTTAAACCACAATACACCTTAGAAGAAGGCATTCAAGAAACCATACAATGGTGTAAAAAAGAACAACTTTTATAAAAAAACAATCTTAAAAACTAAATAACACAAAATGAAAAAAATACTTATTATAACTATTTTATTTATTGGATTGACATCTTTTATTAATCAAGAAAAAGAGTATCCTACCCCACCAAAAACAACCGAATTATTATTCTATGTACAAAGAAATCTCAATACTAATACGGTTATTTTTGATGCTGTTTTTGATGGAAATGGCAATCTTGACGAAGATAAACCTATTGACGTTTACTGGATTAGGTATGATGAAGAAGGGCAAAGAAAAGAACTCAACTCTTTAGAAAGGTGGTTTGCCTTTGGGGCAAAAGCAAAAAAAGTAGCAGGAAAAGAAAATCAATACAGCATAAAATTAGCTGCAGATAAAAAAAAGTATTTTTTATTAAAACAAACAGCTCCCTTTAAAGCATCCGTTTATACAGAAATCAAAGGTGAGATGCATATAATTAATAATTTATATGTTTTTGCAGACACTTCAAGTTTTTGGCCAAAAGTAAAGTACTTTGAACTATTTGGTATTGATGAAACATCAGATGATACGATTTACGAAAAGAAATTAATTTAAGAATGAATTTTAAACGTTTTTCATATAAAAATATTGCAATTAATGGCTTGATAGCAGCAATTTATCTATTCTGGAATCAGTATATAGGAGAGGTAAAGTTCGAACATTATTTTCTTGTTTTCCTTTGGCTTTTTCTATTTTACGCGCATCAAAAAACACGTAGATTTGTTTTAGGTTTTTCTATTTTTATCATTTTTTGGATTGTATATGATGCTATGCGCATACTACCTAATTACGAAGTTAATACCGCTCATATACAAGAACCTTACAATTTTGAAAAACACTTGTTTGGGATTCAATTAGGAAATAGTTTAGTAACACCAAATGAATATTTTGTTATTTATAGTAACACTTTTTTAGATTTTCTTTCAGGATTTTTCTATCTCAACTGGATGCCGATTCCACTTGGTTTTGCGGTTTATTTATATATGAAAGATAAATATTTATTTACAAGCTATTCTTTAGCATTTCTATTGGTGAATTTAGTGGGTTTTGTTATTTATTATATATATCCTGCCGCACCACCTTGGTATGTTAAATTATATGGTTTTGACCTTCATTTGGGTGTGCTTGGAAACTCGGCAGAGTTGAGTAGGTTTGATGATTTGGTAGGCGTCCCTGTATTTGCAAATATTTACAACAAAAACGCCAATGTTTTGGCCGCCATACCTTCTTTGCATGCAGCTTATCCAGTAATTGTTTTGTTCTACGCTTTTAAGAAAAAAATGGGAATGATGAAAATATTTTTTACAGTATTTATGTTGGGAATCTGGTTTTCAGCAGTATATACAGGGCATCATTATGTTATTGATGTTCTTACAGGTATCCTTGTGGCAATTTTTATATTATTTTTATTTGAGAAATATATAGTAGTAGGAAAAATAAAAAATTGGATACAACACTTTAGTAGTGAGGTAATAGCAAGTAAAACAGAAAGAATATAAGATGCCATTTATTCTCGATGATTAGAAAGACAAGTCTTTGCAGAGTAAATAGATGACATTAAATTTGAACACCTAAAAAACCACAATCAACAAACAACTAAATGAAGAAAACAATTTATTTTTTAGCACTAGTATTTGCAGGTATTATTTCACTTTCTTTTACAGATAATGAAATGCATTCTTTAACAGTTACAGTAAATTCACTTCGTAATTCAGATGGAGAGATTCTTTTTTTATTGTACAATCAAGACGGTACTATTCCAGACAAAGATAGAACCAAATATTACAAAAAGCTTTCAGGCAACATTGCATCTAAAACGGCTACAATTACTTTTGATAATTTACCACAAGGTAAATATGCTGTTAATATCATCCATGATGAAAATAGTAACGGAAAAATTGATATAGGGTTTCTACTACCCAAAGAAGGTATGGGTTTTTCTAATTTTACAAAGTTAAATATTAGGAATCGCCCTAGCTTTACTAAAGCTAGTTTTGAGTTGAATACAGATATCAGCATTGATGTAAAGACGATTTATATGTAGAATAATTACAAATAATAGTAACTAAAAACACTAATGATGAAAAAATTATACATCCTTTTTATTGTTTTGACAATCACATTCATGGGCTATTCTCAGCAATCAGAGCAACCTAATCTAGATTTGGGACTAATAGCACAGGTAAATCAGGGAAACAGCTATATAACTTTCCCAACAGATATTGGGAATATGGAGCCCTTGATGTTTGAAGGAAATGTAATCCCTAATTTTATGATTCGTCAAAACAAAAAATCTCGTTTAGTGGGCGTTTTGACGCCACAGATTATTATAAGAATGTATAATGAGTTTTCTCATCCCGTTAAGACACCAAGTTATATCCCACAAGTAACAGCTTATTATTTAATAGGCAATAGAGAACAAAAAGAATTGCTCACTATTTATGGGCGATTAGCACACCATTCTAATGGTCAAAATGATGATTTAATTCTTGAGGATGGAAGTATTAATTATGATTCAGGAGACTTTGCTACAAACTATATTGAAGTTGGCGGAATAGTAACGTCATTAAATAAAAATACGAATGCCGTTCAATTTTTAAAAACCTCATTTGAATACCATCCAGAAAATTCAGTTCACTGTCTTTTTGAGGGAAGGTTTAGCCGGTACAGATGGCATAATGAGTTTTCAGCTTTTAAATTACCCAGAAAAGACAATACGGATAAACAAAAAGCAGCAATTTCCTTAGATTTTAAAACCACTTGGCTTTTTGGTGATCTTGCAGGAACTCCAAACCTCTCATTTGATCGATTAAAAGCAAGTTTAACTTTTAGTTATTATCCAAAATTCCTTGAGGAAATAGGCTTATTCGTGCAGTTGTATAACGGAAAAGATTATTACAATGTCTATTTTGATGAAAACCGAAGCATGATTCGCTTTGGATTAATGACCGATAAATTACGTTTTTAAACCTATATTAAAATGAATGATAAGATAGTTTATATTAAAAAATATTCAGGAGAATTAGAAGAATTTTCTTATAAAAAATTAAGAAACTCCCTTCAAAAAAGTAGTGCAGATGACACAGTAATCAATTTGATTATCAAAGAGATAAGCCCACAACTCTTTGATGGTATTACCACAAAAGAAATTTACAAAAAAGCCTTTCGTTTATTAAAAAAATCTAATAGGATAAGTGCATCAAAATACAGTTTAAAACGTGCTATTTTTGATTTAGGACCTACAGGTTATCCTTTTGAACGATTAGTGGGTGCCTTACTAAAACAAAGAGGATATAAAACACAAGTAAGTGTAATATTGCAGGGTGAAAGCAATATTACCCATGAAATAGATGTCTTAGCAGAAAAAGAGGGAAATACTTATACCATTGAATGTAAATTTCATGGAAATGCAAAAACAGTAAGCAGTGTAATTGTGCCATTATATATAAATTCTAGATTTATAGATGTCCAAAAAAAATGGAATAGTAGTCCAAATAAAACCTCCTTTTTAAAACAAGGCTGGATTGTTACAAACACAAGGTTTACAGAAGATGCAATTAATTATGGAAAAAGTGCCGGACTCGTTCTTTTAAGTTGGAATTATCCTATTAATAATGGAATTAGCAAGAATATTGATAAATATGGGCTCTATCCGATAACTACATTAACCAGTCTTACCAAAAGAGAAAAAACGGTACTTATAGAAAAAAATATTATTTTAACTCAAGATATTTTAACCGCTAAGCACAAACTAAAACAATTACAATTTTCTACATCTAAAATTAAAAGAATTTTATCTGAAGCACAAGAATTATGTAGTATCAAATTGTAGTCTTCTATTTTAATAGAACTGTTTCTGTTTTGTGCAAAAACAATCCGAAACAGCAACAATAACTTTTGATAGAATACCACAAGTTAAATATGCGATCAATATCATCCATGATGAAAATAGTAATGGAAAGATAGATATGGGTTTTCTATTACCCAAAGAAGGAATTGGTTTTTCTAATTTTACAAAGTTTAATATTAGGAATCGACCTAGCTTTACTAAAGCTAGTTTTGAGTTGAATATAGATATCAGATTGACATAAAGACGATCTACATGTAATTTTTACATGCTTCAAATACCTATCCTAAATAAAAAGAGTTTGTTTTATAAACTGCAACATATTGACATGCCAATAAGTGGAGGAAATATCTTAGGTTAAATTAAATGAGTTTTTGAGAAACAATAGATATTAACGTTTCTCAATGCCAATAATCTCAACAGGTTGTGCATTCCCACATCTACTCATGCGTCTTTGTGGATGATATTTAACCCAAACAGGGAGTTTTTCGATTTTATACACACTCTTTAGCTCATGCATGGGTTCAATGAGCAGATTTTCGCTAACTTCGATTAAATACTCACAAGGTGCTTCTTTCCCATCTACATAGATGACATTTGCTTTTTTATACCCAGCTTCTAACATTTTTTTTTCAATGTTAATGTTGAGCTCTTCATTTATCTCCTTGGCTTCTTGTGACGGACTAGAATCAGTATTATTTTTTTTGGAGCAACAAGAACTGACAGATAAAAAAACGAATAATAATAATAGAAGTCTTGTGTATTTCATTTTTATATTTTTTAATTTATTTAAAACAAATGTATTTAAAATAATCATTTATTTTACTTTAAAAACGCTTAAATTTTAAAAGCTATACGTAATCTTTTATTCATTATTATTTTGATACTAATATTTTTATGCTATTTTTGCTACAGATTTTAACAGCTTAAATTACAAGCGTCTAAAAATGATAATTACTTTTTTATCCTAAAAATCTATTTATTTATAATGAAATTTGTTCAAATATTTAGAGGTTTTTCAATCTGAGTTATTATACAAAACACAAACTATTTACTAATCAAACTATTTTATTTATGAAATCTATTAAAATAATTTTACTGTGCTTACTTATTACTTTCGCATTTAATACGTATGCCCAAGATAATGGAGGAGCAAAAGCAATTTATACGGGTACGGTCACCTCTATGGAACATGTCCCATCAATTGCTTCGCAACAAAATCTGATGCCTGCAAGAACTAAAAATGAGGAGATGAAAGACGGAAGATCTTCTAAAAATATTATTGTCCCTGGAAAAGACCCGCAAATAGAGGATGACTTCTTTTTTAGGAATCAACATCCACTTACACAAAAAATTGTAGGAAAAACTCCTAGTCTTGTTTTTGATGCTTATTCTTCAGGTTCAAGTCCTACGGATCCATCATTGGCTATTGGTCCTGACCACGTTTTAGTGGTTTTCAATACTGGTTTTAGAATATTTGATAAAGCTGGTAACCCATTAACAGGACAGACATCTACTAATGCCATATTTCCAAGTGGTGGGTGCTGTGATCTTACTATATCTTATGATCAAGCAGTTGACAGATGGGTGATGTCATACTTATATATTGGTGATGGAGCAAGAATTGCTGTTTCTGATGGACCAGATCCTATGACTTCAGGATGGTATGTTTATCATGTTTCACAAATAGACGATTATCAAAAATTATCTATTTGGAGTGATGGTTATTATATGACACAAAACACCTCTTCATCTCAAAAAGTATGGGTATTGGAAAGAGACGAGATGATAGCGGGAAATCCTTCTGCTCAAGTTCTTGGATTTAGTATGCCAGGACTAGTAACAAGCGGTTTCCATAGTGCCCAAGCCCTTAATGTAAGCGATGCAAACATGCCTGTAACCGGTAGTGCGCCAATTATATATTTACAAGACGATGCTTGGAGTGGTGTTTCTTCAGACCATGTTAAACTTTGGCTAGTTGATGTAGATTGGGTAACCACAAGTAATTCAACAATCTCTGCACCTCAAGAAATTCCCACAACTCCTTTTATTTCTGTTTTTGATAATGGTAGTTTTTCAAATTTATCACAACCTAGTGGTGGTGATATTGATGCTCTACAAGCAACTATTATGAATCAGGCACAGTTTAGAAAGTTTGCCAACCATAACTCTGCCTTATTCAATTTTGTGGTAGATACAGATGCAACCAGTGGAGAACTTGCTGGGGTTCGGTGGTTTGAACTACGTCAAGCCGGAGATGGTCAACCTTGGTCATTATACCAAGAAGGTACTTATACGGCTCCTGACGGAAGACATGCCTGGCATGCTAGTATGATAATGGATGTACAAGGTAATATTGGGATGGGTTATACTTCAATGGCTGGTCCAACAACTCATAATCCAACAGATTTTAGAGTGAGTTCTTATTACACTGGAAGATTTGCTGCTGATCCTTTAAGCACAATGACTATTGCAGAAGAACTTATCGCAGCAGGTAATTCGAATATTTCAGGCAACAGATACGGTGATTATAGTAAAATTGATATTGACCCTGCTGATGATAAAACTTTTTGGTTCATCAATGAATACATGAATAGTGGTAGAAAAGGAGTAGTAGGTGCTTTTAAAATTGCTCCTAATTATAACAATGACGTGGGCGCTATTAATATTGACTCTCCTGTGACTGGAGTGCTAACAAATTCTGAAACAATAACTGCTACAATTTTTAACTATGGTCAAGACCCTGCTACAAATTTTGATGTTTCTTATCAAATAGATGGTGGAACTGTAGTTACTGAAACTTTTACAGGAACAATTGCCTCATCAGATTCAGGACAATATACTTTTACTACACCTGCAGATTTATCTATAGAAGGTACTACATATTCCATAATGGTTGAAACTTCTCTTACAGGTGATGAAGACATTGCTAATGATAGTGTGACTCAAGATGTTACTCACTTACTCCATAACGATATAGGTGCCATTACAATTGTTGCGCCTGTTTCTGGCAATAATATGGGTATGGAAACTATTACGGTTACTCTTCAAAATTTTGGTGGTGTTGCACAATCTAACTTTGATGTATCCTATACTTTGCACGGTGGTGCTCCTGTTACCGAACAGATTGCTGGACCATTAGCACCTAGTGCAAGTTTAGATCATTCTTTTGCTATCCAGGGTGATTTCTCAGTCTATCAAGGATATAACTTATCCGCTACAACTTCTTTGGGAAGTGATGGTGATACTTCAAACGATGAAGTAAGTGTAATAGTAGTGAATTCTTCTTGTAACACAGAAACTAATACCACCTCTCAACCCATTCTTGATTTTGATACTATTACTTCTGTAGTGAGTTTTGCTGATGATACTATAATCTACGATGTTAATGTTACCATTAATCTTAATCACGGTTGGGATGAGGATTTAGATATTTATTTAGAAGGACCTGATGGTACACGTGTAGAATTGAGTACAGACAACGGTGGATCAGGAGACAACTATATTAATACCGTTTTTGACGATGATGCTTCGACACCTGTATCAACAGGGTCGGCTCCATTTACAGGTAGTTATCAACCTGAAGGTAGTTTGGCAGATTTTAACGGTCTATCTTCTCTGGGAGACTGGACCCTAGAAATCACAGATGATGAAAGTATAATCGCTGGCACATTAAACAATTGGAGTTTAGAAATCTGCAATACAACCTCAGTAGGTATCTTTGATAATGTTGTAGACGCTAGTGATTTAATCGTTAAAACGCTTGGTGATAATCATTTTGAAATTTCCTTGACTAGCGAAGTCTATACCGAAAACCTTCTTTTTGAAGTGTATAATATATTTGGACAAAAAATTGTTCATTATGTTTTAGCAAAACGAAATGGAGCTTATACATATCCTTTAGATATGTCTTATATGGCTTCTGGTGTTTACGTAGTTAGACTAGGTGATGATAGTATGGGTAAAGTAAAACGTATTGTTGTTGAATAGAGGAAAGAATAAATCTTTTACTAAAAAAAGGCTACCATTTGGTAGCCTTTTTTGTTATAAAAATTGTATCTGTTTTTATTCAAAAGAACGAGTACCATCCTCTTGATAACTGTATTTAAAGTTTAAATATCCAGAGTCTCCTTGATCATTGTAAAAGCCTTTAATCCATATTTTTGCATATTTTCCATCTGCTGTTTTTAAATAGTAAATATGATTGTTGGCTGTGTAAACCGGTGGAGGATTGCTGCTATCAAGGTCAATAACACCCATAAAAATAACATTTCCGTTTGATGCCATCATTATTGGGGGATTTGGAATATTAAGACTTTCAACTATTTGTATGGTCGCATCTTCAGTATATCCATCGCTTGGTGCTAAAGTAGCTTCATCAAAATCGATTTCTCCGACATCAACAGCTCCTGCTTGTCCCACTCCTGAAGTGCCTCCATTAGTTCGTACATTATAACGATTAAAGGCTATATCCCAAGTTGTGTTTGTTTGATAATTACTGTCATCAATACCACTAACTTCGGTTCCTGCAGAGAGCGAAAAATAAACCCAATCTTCTCCATAAAGAGTCGAACGGCTGAGTGTTACTTCTTTTGTCATAATCGTTGAATCTTCTTGATCTTCCTCCTCTTTTTCACAAGAAAATAATGTACTTACGATTACTGCTAAAAATACTAATTTACTAAAATGTTTCATTTTTACTCGTTTTTTTAATTGTTATTAAATAATTGTTCAAAATCTAATTTAATCCCTACAAAATAACTTCTCCCAGGTGTGGTTGAAGTATTAAAAGTGATTATTTTTGGAGTGTAATCAAAAAGATTATCTACTCCTAATGTGATACTTAAATAGTTTTTAAATTCTTGTTGTAAACTCAAACGCCACATATCATAAGCATCATAATGTACTTTATAAGTTGCTTCAATTTGTTCTCCTTGGTAATTAAATGTGTCGATGTCATAAAAATCTTTTCCTCCGATATATTTACCGGTGATAGAAGCGTTTAAGCTGTAGTTTTTTCGTTGAAAAGCATATCCAACTTGTAAACTACCTGTGTGTGGACTATTGTTAGCGATTCGAATTCCTTCATCTCTTGATTCATATACATACGAATAAGCCCCTTTTATGTATAATGCATTTAAAGGTTGATAGTGAATGAGATAATCAACCCCAACTAAAGTGGCGTTATCAGTATTTTGGTATTGATAAATTGTTTGATTCTCAAGCCAAATTCCTTCAATTTTATCTTTGAATGCATTGTAATACACATTTACGGATGTATTAATCTTTGATTTTGAATATTCAAATGATGTGGCAACATATTGGTTGGTTTCAGGTTTTAATAATTCATTCCCTTTAATGATAAACCACAATCCTTCAATTGCCCAATCTGTGTATAATTCTTTTAGACTTGGTGAACGATATCCTGAGGCAAAATTGCTTCTAATTGTAAAAGGATACCTCTTGTACATTACCGATAATTTAGGACTATAATGTTCTCCAAATGAAGTGTGATAATCCGTTCTTAATCCTACGATTGTATTCCATTTGTCAGAAATTTTAATATCGTCTTGTAGAAAGATGACACCATTTGAAACATTTTTTGTGTCCAATTCATTACCTGAAAAATGATCTGATAATAGTGATTCACTGAGATACTCTACTCCACCTGTAAAAAGATGTTTTTTAAAGATTTGATAAGAACCAATTAGTTTGGGGTTGATATAACGATGACTATAATTTATTTGATTTTCACTTAACTTTTCAAAATAATCAAATTTTTTATACGTATCATCATGCCAACTCAATGTATAATTACTATCTTGATTAGGTTTATATGTCGCTTTTAAAGAATAGCTAAAATCACTATACATATCGTGAATATTATCAAAAAAGAAATCAAATTGATGATGTTGGTAAAAACTAGCTTTGGCATCTATCTGAAATTGTTTACTTGGTGTAAAACCTATGGATTGATTGATCGTAAAATCTTTTATTCCCAAAATATTTGTCGGCTCTAAGTTTCTTGGTTTGTAAACAACCTTGTCAAATGCTTCAAAGTTTTGTTTTATAGAATCTGTATCAAACAATTGATAGGCATCTTTGGCTTTTTGTGTATAATTCGTTTTTGATTGCCATTTACCAAGATTCAATCCAAAAGTGTAATTCTGAGTCAAATTAGCTTTATCTAAATTCTTTTTAAAAGAATAGTTATCATTGTCACTTGTCAAATTGGGGTAATTCTTTTCAAAAAGACTTGTGTATTGAGTGGACATAGAACCATAGACTTTCTGTTTTGATTTTTTAGTGATTATATTTATAACGGCACCCATTGCTTGTGATCCGTATAAAGCAGAGGCAGCTCCTTTAACAATCTCAATGCGTTCTACTTCTTGTGAATTCAATCTAGAGTAATCAATATTTGATCTTGTTTCGCCCGCCATTCTTTCTCCGTCTATCAATATGAGAATATTTTCAGGTTCTAAACCTTGTGCACTAATATTTGCACCATATCCATGTTGTTGTATTTCAATACCGGGGATATCCGTTGTTAAAACGTCTGTTATATTCTGAAATCCTCGGGCTTCCATTTGTTTGGAAGTGATAATTTGTGTCAATACCGGCGCATTTTTTAATGCCTTTTTTGTTCGAGTACTTGTAACCACTACTTGATCTAACAGAAAAATATCCTTTTCTAAAAAATAGGTTTTGGAGGTCTTCGAATATATAGTATCAACAACTGACTTATATCCTGTATATGAAATATGAATACTACTAAGACCCTTAATGTTATTTGGAGCTTCTCCTTGAGAATTTGTAACTTTAAAATGCGATTTTTGAGTAGCTATCTCAGTGAATTTAATAATTGCATCTGGTATTGCTAATTCGGTATTAGCATTATTTACTGTAATAGTATATTCTTGTGAAAATACACCGACACTAAATAATAAGCCGCTTGTAAGCACAAGTAAACTGATGAGTTTATGTGTAAAATTAATTGCCAGAAGAGCGTAAAAATTCATTTTTAACTATTTTCTATAAATAAGCCAATCCGAGACAAAGCCATTTGGCTTTCGTTCTGTTATTAAAAAAACCATCTAATATATATTAGATGGTTTTTTATAAAAATATTGATTAACCAAATCAAATTGTTTTATTGTATTTGCTATGAAACGAAACAACGACACAAAAATATAGTAAATTCAATTTACAAAATAACGCTAAAAGTATTTTTAATGTCGATAATTTTTATAGCTTTGCATAATAACTAACCCCTTATAATTAAAAGGGTTTGTCAGTTTTATAAATATATATTCAACTAAAAAATACTAGATGACACATAAATCTAACGATGAAAGATCGAATATAATTACGCTAAAAGACATTGAAATCGAATCAGGATTTCATATCTTAATAAATCAGAATAAAGCTTCTGAAAAAAATAGTTTTGCCAAAAAAATTGACTGCACCTACATACAAATACACTTTTGTATTCACGAATCCGTAAAATTATTATTTAATAAAGGTATGTATGGAATCGACATTCTTGCCAGTAAATCTTTATTGCTTTACAATCCGGCTCAAGACTTACCTATTGATGTTGAATTAGCCCCAAATGCACAATTGATCAGTATTCTTATTTCTATTGAAAAATTACATACCTTTTTTACACCCGAAGCAGGTATTATACATTTTTTAAATGAAAATAATAAAGACAAAAAATTCTATTCAGATAAAGCTATTGCAGCAAATGAAAGTATCGTCTTAAGTCAAATAATATCTTATAAGGTACAGCCGACAATGGAAAAATTGTATCTAAAAGCTAAGATCTATGAATTATTAAGTTTGTATTTTCAACCCGAATCTGACGATGCTAATAATTGCCCTTACTTAGAAGAGGAAGAGAATGTAGAGAAAATTCGATTGGCAAAACGTATTATTATTCAACGCATGTCTGAACCACCAACATTAGTAGATTTAGCAAAAGAAATTGATTTACCACTGGCACATCTTAAAGATGGATTTAAACAAATTTATGGTGATACTATTTTTAATTTTCTATGGGATTACAAAATGGAGTATGCGCGTAGAATGTTAAATACTAAAAAATATAACGTTAGTGAAGTAAGCTATGAAGTAGGGTATAGTACTGCTAGTCATTTTATTGCTGCTTTTAAAAAGAAATTTGGAATAACACCCAAAAAATATATGGGAAAAATCTGAGCAATCAGTATATTTGCCGCAATTAGCGAATACTGTACCAAATATGTTAAATATCTTAAAAATAAGAGACGAATTTCCAATACTCAAACGTCAGATCAATGGAAAACCTTTGATTTATTTTGACAACGCAGCTACTAGCCAAAAACCTAGAGTAGTTATTGATGCATTTACTGAATACTACCAAAACATCAATGCAAATGTACATCGTGGCGTGCATAATTTAAGCCAAGAAGCAACTAATATATATGAAGAAGCCCGAGTAAAGCTACAAAAGCATTTTAATGCAAAAAACACACACGAAATTATTTTTACACGTGGCACAACAGAAAGCATCAACCTGGTTGCTTCCGGGTTTTCTCAACTCTTAAAAAAAGACGATGAAATTATTGTCTCGCAATTAGAACACCATTCAAACATTGTTCCTTGGCAAATTGCTTGTGAAAAATCAGGGGCGAAACTAAAAGTTATTCCTATAAATGAAAAAGGTGAAATACTACTAGACGCTTATAAAAAACTATTGTCTAAAAAAACAAAAGTAGTCGCAATAAGTCATGTTTCCAACACTTTAGGAACAATTAACCCAATAAAAGAGATTATTAATTTAGCGCACAAACAAAATGCTGCTGTTCTAGTTGATGGCGCACAAGCAACATCTCATTTTAAGGTTGATGTGCAAAATTTAGATTGTGATTTCTATTGTACTTCTGCCCATAAAATGTACGGTCCAACCGGAGTAGGATTGTTATATGGAAAAGAAAAATGGCTTAACAAACTACCTGTTTACCACGGTGGCGGTGAAATGATTAAAGAAGTGACATTTGAGAAAACAACCTATGCCGATTTACCCTTTAAATTTGAAGCAGGAACACCAAATATAGCTGGTGTGATTGCATTCGGAAAAAGTATCGATTACCTTCACAATATAGGATTTGATAAAATAATTACGTACGAAAATGATTTATTAGAATATGCGACACAAGAGCTACAAAAAATACCTGATCTAAAAATCATCGGCACAGCAACGCATAAAGCTTCTGTTATTTCTTTTATTGTCGAGGGCATTCATCCCTTTGATATTGGAAACATTATCGACAAATTAGGTATCGCCATACGGACGGGTAATCACTGCACACAACCCATCATGCAACATTACAATATTACGGGAACCGCTCGAGCGTCCTTTGCTTTTTACAATACAAAGAAAGAAGTTGATATATTTATTAAAGCGCTTCAAAAAGCGATTATAATGCTTTCTTAATTCGTTATAATCTTTAAATTTAATCGTAATTGAATAATTAAAACTTGAATGGCATCTTTTTTGTATTTTTACTTTAAAATAATATAAATCCTACTTTTTCATGAAACCTATTTATTTAATACTCATGCTCTCTTTTTTATTATCTTCTTGTCAAGATGAAAAAATCTTTTTTGTCGCAGATCATTTTGGTAACTGTGAAGACCAATGCTTGTTAGTTCGTGAAAACGAAAACGACGATTGGGTCAATTTCAGTAACGCAATTGAAGGTTTTAAATATGAAGAAGGCTACTCCTATAAATTAAAAATAAAAGTTGAAAAACTTGATAATTCTATTACAATAGATAAATCAAATTTTAAATATACATTGCTTGAAGTTTTGTCAAAAACAAAAAGTTCAAATTTTGACAAATTAAAAATTGATAATGAAAAAAAGTGGGTAGTAACTCAAATTAATGGATTTACGAATACAACAGGAAAACTCCCTTATTTTAAAATAATTAACGGGACTATTCAAGGAAATTCAGGATGTAATACTTTTGGTGGAGCTATCCAAACAAATGAAGAGGGTTTGTTTAAAGTAGGTATGCTTAGAATGACTAAAATGTATTGTATAGAATTTTCAGAACTAGAAAATGCATTTACTTCAACATGGAATAAAGCTTCTTATTACAACATTACTAATGACATTCTTAGTGTTTTTGATAAAGATAAAAATGCTTTGTTTACGGCTTCTCAAAATGTTAAAACGTTGGCCGACAAATGGTATATAAGTAGCATTAAAGGCTTTAGTAATGCCACAAATATTGCACCTTACTTCACTATAAACGATGGCCAAATAAGCGGCAATAACGGGTGCAATGATTTTGGAGGCGAAATAACTACTGATGAATCCGGAGTTTTTAAACCAGGTGTGCTACGTATGACAAAAAAGTATTGTGTGGAATTAGCCGCACTTGAAAAAGCCTTTCACGCTACTTTAAGCAATGCTGCTTACTACAAGATTAATGATGGGGTTTTGTTTGTTTTAGATAAATCAAAATACGTGCTGATGAGCGCTTCTACGAGTAAACCAAACATTGAAGACAACACGAGCTATCAGCCCTATATTATTGAATACAACACCTATTCGCAAAACTTTGCTTTTAAAAATAAAATAATTGAAAATAAAAACACGCTTTATTATTTCGAGTTACAACCCAAAAAGACAGAAGAAAAAAAGTGTGCCTTGTCAAAAACAGATCTTAAGTTTTTTAAAGACGAACTATTAAAATTGAAAAACACTGATTTAGAGAGTCTTAAGCCACCTTCTACAAATTATAAAGATAACGGGGCAGTCGGAGCAACACTTATTGTTTCATTTAAGGGAAGCACCTATCGTGTCCCTACTTTTGACCACGGCAATCCACCAAAGGAAATTAGAGCAATCGTAGAAAAAATAATGGAACTACGTTCAGAATAAAGTATCTTTTCCTGCTTCAAATCCCGCATCAATAAGCTTGTCCTTTTTTTTAGATGCAACAACAGCCAAACGATCACAACGTTCGTTTTGTGGATGGTCATTATGACCTTTAATCCAAATCATTTTTGGCTTATGTTTGTCATATAATTTAACGAATTTACGCCATAAATCAGAGTTTTTTACATTGGCGTAACGCCTTCTTTTCCATGCAGTAATCCAATCTTGATTAACTGCTTCGGTCACATATTTGGAATCAGAATAAACAGTAATGTCTAAATTATCAAATTTTATTTTTTCTAAGGCCACAATAACCGCTAGCAATTCCATGCGATTATTTGTTGTTTTTAAATAGCCTTGAGCATACTCTTTTTTGTAGGGTTTCCCTACCCATTCCATTACAATACCATAACCTCCGGGACCCGGATTTCCGCTACAAGCGCCATCGGTATATATGTGAATTTTTTCTATCAAAATAAAAATCTATGATACGAATTTAATATAAATAATTAATTTAGCAATTAAATGGTAAAAATAAAAGACATAGAATTGGGTGAATTCCCGCTACTTTTAGCGCCGATGGAGGATGTTAGTGATCCTCCTTTTCGAAAAATATGTAAAGAATTTGGAGCCGATGTAGTTTACACAGAATTCATATCGTCAGAAGGGCTGATTCGCAAGGCTAAAAAAAGCGCTCAAAAATTAGATATATACGAAAATGAACGTCCGGTAGGAATTCAAATATTTGGCCATAATATAGATTCAATGTTACAAACTATTGAAATTGTAGAAGCTTCAAAACCTGATTTTATAGATATTAACTTTGGTTGTCCCGTAAAAAAAGTGGTCAATAAAGGTGCCGGCGCCGCTATTCTTAAAGATATACCTAAAATGGTACGCCTGTCAGAAGCAATGGTAAAACATTCTAATCTTCCTATTACCGTTAAAACCCGATTAGGGTGGGATGCCAACTCCATAATAATTGAAGAGGTAGCCGAACGATTACAAGATGTAGGAATAGCTGCTTTAGCAATTCATGGACGCACTCGTGCTCAGATGTACAAAGGAAATGCCGATTGGGAACCCATCGCTAAGGTTAAAAATAATCCGAGAATGTACATCCCAATATTTGGAAATGGCGATGTCAATACACCCGAAAAAGCTGTATTAATGCGTGATAAATACGGATTAGATGGTGCCATGATTGGACGTGCGAGTATTGGAAATCCTTGGTTCTTTAAACAAGTAAAGCACTACATTAAAACGGGTAATTTATTAGATGCTCCAACAATTTCTGAACGTGTTGCCGTAGCAAAAGAACATTTAGAAATGGCAACCCAATGGAATGGCGATATGGTAGGTGTTATGGAAACACGAAAACATTATTCAAAATACTTCAGCGGAATTCCGCATTTTAAAGAATATAAAATAAGAATGCTAACGGCTCCAACCAAAGAAGAAGTTTTTAGGGTGTTTGAAGAGGTATTAATTGAGTTTGCTAATTAAAAAACAAAACTCTTATTCTCTACAATTTTTACACCTTTGAGATTTTACCTATACTAAAACAAAAAAACTACAGTTATTATAACAACTACTAACTATTAATCATGAAAAAACTACTCTTACTTTTTCTTGGGATAGGTTTGTCTTTTAACCTGTTCGCTCAAGATTGGACTTATAATTTAGAAAAAGCAAAATCACTTGCAATAAAAGAACAGAAGCAAATTATCTTAGTATTTTCAGGTTCTGACTGGTGTGCTCCCTGTATTAAGTTAGAAAAAAATATTTGGGAATCTCCTGAATTTCAAAAAGCAACTGAAAGTAATTGGATTCTTTTAAAAGCAGATTTTCCGCGTAAAAAGAAAAATCGTTTGTCTAAAGAACAAACGAAAGAAAACGAGTTTTTAGCAGAAAACTACAACCCTAATGGCTATTTTCCACTAGTAGTTGTTTTAAGTGCTTCGGGAAAGATTTTGGGGACAGCCGGCTACAAAGATTTATCGCCGAGCGACTATATTTCACATTTACAATCTTTTAAGTAAATAATGCGATTTCTCCTTATTTTTATATTATTTATTACACAATTTGCAACTGCGCAACAACAAACCTACAATAAGGTTGTAATGTTAATGGGCAGTCGTTTTGAAATTAGCCTAGTGGCAAATAATAAAGAAATTGGAAAAAATTATATTGACAGTGCAATAACCGAAATCAAAAGAATAGAAAAATTAATATCCTCTTGGGATTCAAAATCACAGACCTCCCTAATTAATAATTATGCCGGAATAAAACCGGTATCTGTCGATAAAGAGTTAATTGATTTAATCAAACGAAGTATTCAAATATCAAAGATAACTGATGGGGCGTTTGATATCACCTATGCCTCTATGGATAAAATTTGGAAATTTGACGGAAGTATGAAAGAAATGCCATCTGAATTGCAAGTTAGTGCATCTGTTAAAAAAATAGGCTATCAAAATATTATTATTGATGCTACTGCACAAACGGTTTTTTTAAAACACAAAGGAATGAAAATCGGATTTGGAGCAATCG
>JAUVOS010000059.1 GCA_030599055.1 Lutibacter sp. | reverse complement strand
CTACATTATCAAAATCTTCTGCATAGGAGAGTGGAGCTAATTCTTCCAGATAAGTTGTAATTTCTGCTATTTTCATCTTTTTGTTTTATTGTTTTACCGCTACGCAAGGAATGCAAAAAATAGCTATAAATTAATAAGTGTTCACAACATCTTCGGCGTTTTTAGACAAGAGCTATTCTGTGTATTTTCTTTGCGAATAACTTCCTAAATAATAAAAAACCAGCAAAGGAATTATTCCAAATTTAACAAAAGTTTCCGCTAAATCAAAGTGTAAAACTCCCATTAAAAGAATCACTGCCAGTACAAGTATTATCCCATCAAATATTCTTTTTTTCATTTTATTTATCTTTAGAAACTCCTATGTGCAAAGTAACATTTTTTTATTGATTTATTTAGACTGTTTATTTTGTATTTTTGCGACATGCAGTTTCAACTAAAATCCGAATTTAGTCCAACAGGTGACCAACCCGAAGCTATTACGCAATTGGTCAATGGTATAAAAAATGGAGAGAAACACCAAACGCTACTCGGTGTTACAGGTTCTGGTAAAACTTTTACCATTGCAAATGTCGTTCAAAATGTCCAAAAACCAACTTTGGTTTTGGCGCACAACAAAACTTTAGCAGCGCAATTATATCAAGAGTTTAAGAATTTTTTTCCCGATAGTGCAGTCGAATATTTTGTTTCCTATTACGATTACTATCAACCCGAAGCTTTTTTACCGGCATCTGGCACCTATATTGAAAAAGATTTATCAATCAATGAGCAAATTGAAAAACTGCGAATCAGCACTACTTCTTCCCTACTTTCGGGTCGTAGAGATGTGTTGGTAGTCGCTTCTGTTTCCTGTTTATATGGGATTGGAAATCCTGTAGAATTTAAAAAGAATGTGATTCCTTTAAAAGTTGGTCAAAAAATTCCATTGACAAAATTTTTACATTTGTTGGTTACCAGTTTGTATTCACGGACGGAAATTGAATTGCGTAGTGGTTCTTTTCAAGTTAAGGGAGACACAGTAACTGTTTTTCCTTCTTACGGAGATCATGCTTATCGCATTCACTTTTTTGGTGATGAAATAGAGGAAATAGAAAGTTTTGACATTTTAAATAATATACAAGTTGAGCAGTTTCAAAATTTGCGCATTTATCCGGCAAATTTGTTTGTTACTTCTCCCGAAATTTTACAAAATGCCATTCATCAAATACAAGATGATTTGATGTTGCAATATGAATATTTTAAAGATATTGGAAAACATCTAGAAGCGAAACGCTTAAAAGAACGAACCGAATTTGATTTGGAAATGATACGCGAATTAGGCTATTGTAGTGGGATTGAGAATTATTCTCGCTATTTAGATGGACGTGCTGCAGGAACCAGACCTTTTTGTCTATTAGATTATTTTCCAGAGGATTATCTAATGATTATTGACGAAAGTCATGTAACCATTCCACAAACACATGCCATGTACGGTGGCGATCGTTCTCGGAAAGAAAACTTAGTGGAATTCGGTTTTAGATTGCCAGCCGCAATGGACAATAGACCTTTGATGTTTACCGAATTTGAAGCGCTGCAAAATCAAGTGATTTATGCTAGCGCAACACCTGCCGATTACGAACTTCAAAAAACAGAAGGTGTTTTTGTTGAACAAGTAATTCGTCCAACCGGATTGTTGGATCCAATCATTGAAGTGCGTCCAAGTCTCAATCAAATTGATGATTTGTTGGAGGAAATTCAACGAAGGATTGAAAAGGACGAACGTATATTGGTAACGACTTTAACTAAAAGGATGGCAGAGGAACTGACCAAATACCTTACACGAATACAAGTGAGAAGTAGGTATATTCATTCGGATGTAGATACATTGGAACGTGTAGAAATTATGCACGATTTACGCAAGGGATTGTTCGATGTTTTAGTTGGTGTAAACTTACTGCGTGAAGGTTTGGATTTGCCTGAAGTGTCTTTGGTAGCCATTTTAGACGCTGATAAAGAAGGTTTTTTACGAAGTCATCGATCTCTCACCCAAACTATTGGAAGAGCAGCTCGTCATATCAATGGTACGGCAATAATGTATGCCGATAAGATAACAAAGAGTATGCAACTGACCATTGATGATACTAATTATCGAAGAGAAAAACAAATAGCTTACAATACTAAAAATAAGATCACTCCCAAGCAAATTAAAAAGAATATCGACGAGACTTTAACAAAAAGTCAGATTAGCTCTTTCCATTACGACCCATTGGCAAATGTAGCCGCAGAAGAAGAATTGGCTTACTTAACGATACCTGAAATTAAAAAACGTATCCGAAAAAAACGCAAACAAATGGAGGTAGCAGCCAAATCACTTGACTTTATAGATGCGGCTCGTTTGCGAGATGAAATAGCCATCCTGAAGGACAAAATGTAATTTTTAAATTGCCTCAAGGAAATTTATATTAGCTATTTTTGATAATCAAAATACTTTTGAATTACTAAAAAAGAGATCATATCTTCAATTTCTTTATTCTTAAACTGTTTTACCCAGTCATTTGCATTTTTTATGATTTTTAATGCTTCATCAGTATGTTTTGAGTAGTAAAGTATTTTTTCTTCTATGTCAGATAAATCATCTTTAATCAAAACAAAATGGTAATCAGGTTGCAATCTCCCTTCCATAAACCAAGTTTCGTACTTCATTTTACATGATAAAACTAAAGAATTAGATGACATTGCCCATTTAATATTGGTCGCTACATCATTCCCCTCAATACAAAAAACAAACTTGTATTCCAGCTGTTTTCTGATACTCATTTTCGATTTTTGCCAAGGTACATTTTCTATTGGTTTATGTGTTTGCCCAACATCGCACAAGGGATGATCCCAAAGTTCTTTCAAAAATTGTATTCGGTGCGGCTTTCCATGTGCTTCACCTCTCCAAACTAACAAATCCTTTTTATTTGTAAATTTTTTCTTGTCAGAAATAAAAAAGTAATGTCTTACTTTGTTTAATTTCAACAAAACTGAGTTCTCATTATCCCCAAAGATAGGCCTACTTTTTACAAAAGAAGGAATATCAGGCACATGGGTAACATCACCAAAAATATAATGAAATTTCCTTTTTAAATCAAAAGCCCTTAAATAGGAAATTGAATCAAAAAAATAGGTTTTCTTTTTATGAGTTTTATAAAAATGTGCAATACTTTCAGATTTTTCATTAATTGCAAAAGTATCCGTCTTTTTGAAGTAATAATTCAATCTATCACGTATATAAGATTTGTCTTCTATTGCATTATAAGTAGCAAGTATTCTTTTAAATTTATTTCTATATAAAATATTTGGCAGAAAATAGCTTAAATAATTGGTGAAATAATAGGGGGTTTTGTTTCTTTTTAAAAAGAGCATGCTATCAATATTAAAACACTAAAATACATTTTTTTTTAATGTATCGTGTTGCAAAAGATAGTTTTCTTATTTTTACAGCATGAGAATAGGATACGACGCCAAAAGAATATTTCACAACACAACCGGACTAGGTAATTACAGCCGAGATTTGGTGCGTATAATGCATGATTTTTACCCTGATAATTCCTATCTATTATACAATCCAAAAAAGGGGAAAATCAATCGACTTAAGGTTGATGGACATATTTTAAAAGAAATCTTACCCACCACATTCTTGGCAAAAAAAGCATCATTTATATGGCGTAGTAAATGGATTGTAAAGCAACTGCTTAAAGATAAAATAGATATTTACCACGGTTTAACAGGCGAACTTCCCTACGGAATTGAAAAAACCAATATAAAAACCATCGTTACCATACACGATTTAATTTTTGTACGCTATCCGGAACTCTACAAAGCTTTTGATCGAAAAGTATATTTTAAAAAATTCAAATATGCAGCTGAAATCGCTGATGTAGTTATCGCAATTACCGAACAAACTAAACAAGATATCGTCGATTTTTTAGGGATCAATCCTGATAAAATTAAGGTTGTTTATCAAGGTTGTCACAATGCTTTTAAAGAGGATTTATCAACTTCCTTTCAAGATGAAGTTATCAAGAAATATAATTTACCCAATGATTTTATATTAAATGTAGGAGCTGTCATTGAACGAAAAAATGTACTTACTTTGGTAAAAGCAGTAAATAAAACAAAGGACAATTTGGTAATTGTAGGTAGTGGAAGTCGGTATTTTCAGGAAGTAATAAAATACGTTGCCGAAAACAATCTGAACGAAAGAGTTTATTTTTTAAATGGACTCAGCATGGAGGATATTGTCGTTTTATATCGTAAAGCAAAACTCTTTGTGTATCCAAGTATTTTTGAAGGCTTTGGTATTCCAATAATCGAAGCTTTATATAGCAAAACACCAGTAATTACTAGTAAAGGAAGTTGTTTTCCTGAAGCAGGTGGTCCTGATTCGTGCTATTTAAATGACCCCTATGACATTGCTGAAATGACAAAAGCAATTAAAATAATCAAAAATGATGATGTTTATAAGAATAACATGATTGATAAAGGTTTTGAGTTTGTTCAAAAATTTAATGATAATACGATCGCAAAAAATATTATGAACTTGTATCGTTCTCTAACAGAAGTTTAGTCCATTCTTTAAAAATATCCTCATCGGCAATAGTTTTATACATAACATGGCTGTTAATAGCCATTTCTTCTCGCAATGTTTTATCTAAAATTAGTTCTTCTATCTTTTTAGCCATTGCTAAAAAATCATTTCTTTTGACAAAAAATCCATTCAAACCATCTGTGACAAAATCTTTAACACCGCCATAACTTTTGGTTGTAACTAAAGCATTTTTATGGGCGGCGGCTTCAAAAAGCCCCATACCAAATCCCTCACTGTCAGAGGTTAAAATTGAAATTGAGCTTCTTTCTAAATAATATTCCACATTATTCACTTCTCCTAAAAGTGCTATATTATTTATGTTATTCTCTTTTATATAATTTTTTATCTTTTCCATTAAACTTCCATCTCCTAAAATTTGAAGTTCCCATTCCGGGTATTTATGATGAATAAGTTGCCATGCTTTAACACTTAAAAAAGCGTTTTTGTGTTTTCTTTCTAAACGTGATATAAAGACAATTTTTGGTTCTTTATTCTCAATTTCAATTTGTTTTTTCTGCCAAAACGATAATGGATTGTGAATGCTAGTGATATTTTTAAATTTCGTATTAAATAAATTGTTCAATTCGGCTTGCACGGAATTACTTACCGTAACAAAACCATATTCGCTATTAGTGATTATCTTTAAAAGCTTCCTTTTCTTAAACGGATAAAGCAATTTCGAATACCCAATTTTCAATAAGTTAAATGGTTTTTCTTGTATATCAGACTTGTATAAATTTTTCTTTAAATAGGCATAAGGCGAACCGTGATACTGTAAAATGCCCCTACAATTCGTTTGTTTAATCGCTTTAAGTACGGCAAGCGATATACTCATGTTATCACCTTGAAAAATCAAATGAGTTATGCTTTCCTTTTTTAAATAAAATGCCAGGCTATTTGTAAGATCCGTTCTTTTAATACATTTAATATCAATATTCTGAGGATAATCCATAATAGCATTTCTCTCACTTTCATCTCCTAAAGAAATAAGGCTATGCACAGACAAACCTTTAGAAATAAAGAGCGCCATTAGGTTCGCAGTTACTCTTTCAACACCACCAACTGAGGCGTGATTAATTACAAAAAAAGCTACTTTTGGTTTCAATAGAATTCGTTTCTGTAAAAGTAGAAAAAATATATTGTTTTGTCTTAAGCCTTATAGGTTTGTTATATTTGTATTTTATTTTCATATTACACCTTAAAAAAATACATCTTGACGCGAATAGGATTTATTTATTTTGATAGTATTCACATCATACATCACTTTATTGGTGTTGCTGCGGCATTGCATAAAAACCCTAATATTGAAGTAGCTATAATCACGTATGATGGAAAACATCAATATTTGAATTTTCTTTTAAAACTACTGGGTATTTCAAAAAATATTGTAAAACAAGTTCCCACTTACAAATACCGAAAAATAATCGAAAGCATAAGACAAAGGAATCATCCTAGTAGTAAATATCTATTTAAAAAGCATGAATATTCCCTTCTACAATACGATATTTTAGTTTTTAATGACATCAGTCACGAGTACTTACACAATAAAAGAATAGGGCAAAAACCGAAATTTGTTTTATTAATGCACGGAGCCGGTGATGGAGAATACATGATAGAAAAATCTTTTAAAAAAAGTATATCTAAGTTTGATTTAATTTCAACATCTGGGCAAAAAGTAACTGATTTTTTTAAAAAAATGGGAAATATGCCCAATACTAAACTTGAAGTTTGCGGCTATCAAAAATTTGATTTGGTTAAAATTGAAAATGAAACTATTCGTGATTTTTTTCCAAATAAAAAACCTATAGTTCTTTACAATCCACACTTTAAAGAAAACTTATCCTCTTGGCATAAATACGGTCGTAAAATACTCGATTTTTTTTATAACAATGAAACTTACAATCTAATTTTCGCACCCCATATCAACCTTCTTGAAAATAAAAAACCCAAAAAGGATAATAAAATTGATGAGAAGTTTTTTACTAAAGATAACATCCTGATAGATTTAGGAAGTGTACAATCTGTTAATATGTCTTACACGCTAGCCTCAGACGTTTATTTAGGTGACGTATCCAGCCAAGTATATGAGTTTTTATTAAAACCGCGACCTTGCCTTTTTATCAATGCTCATTCAGTTGATTGGCAAAACAATAAGCACTATCAAAACTGGAAACTAGGCCAAGTCATACCCAATATTGACAACCTAAAC
Source organism: Lutibacter sp. (assembly GCA_030599055.1). GTDB lineage: Bacteria > Bacteroidota > Bacteroidia > Flavobacteriales > Flavobacteriaceae > DQTL01. The sequence continues at coordinate 5,233 of JAUVOS010000059.1, read as the reverse complement.
TCCTTGTTGCAATCTAGAAATAATTGGCAGCAAAACTTCTTTCAAAAACAAAAAGAGGCGATTGCCTATACTTTTCACGAATCTAAAAAGTCTAGTGCTACAGAAAGAGTTGTTAAAGCAATTGAGAAACTTTGTTAAAAACAACATTCTTTTTTATCTCTAATTGACGACAAAAAGCTATTTTTGGGTTTTAGAATTCATTTTGGAGTTTTGAGTATGATAAAAATTGGTTTTATACATTTTGACACAATATACCTCATTCACCATTTTATTGGTTCTGCAGTTGAATTGTACAAAGATCCCGATTGTGAAGTGGAAATTTTAACCCCAGAAACTGAACAAGAGTATTTGTATTCCCTGTTAGACCTGTATGATGTGCCGAGATCTATTGTAAAAAAAATACCCACCTATTTATATAAAAAATTTGCTTATAAAATTCAAAAAAGAACAAACCCCAGTACGGTACCTCTTTTTTCCAAGCACCGTAAAGAATTAATAGGTTATGATGTACTAGTCTTTACTGTGTTTAACCATCTACGCATTCCAAGAAATAAAAGAAATCCGAAATTTGTTTTTTTAATGCATGGAGCCGGAGATAGAGACTACCCATTTCTTGACATATACAAAGAGCCAATTTCAGAATTTGATTTAGTCACCACTTCTGGTCAAAAAATTAAGGATTTATTTTATAAAATGGGTGAGTATAAACATACAAAATTTGAGATTTGTGGTTATCAAAAATTTGATGCGGTAAGAATTGAAAATAAAGAAAAGATTCTATTTAACAACAATAAACCAACTGTTGTTTACAATCCGCATTTCAGAGATTCTATTTCATCCTTTCACAAACATGGAATTGATATTTTAGAATTCTTTTATACCAACAAGAAATATAATCTAATCTTTTCACCTCACTTCAATCTTTTTGATGAAAGAAGACAAGATGCCCTCAAAAGAAGTGACATTGCTAAAAAGTATTTTGAAAGCGATTCCATTATAATTGATTTTGGAAGTGTCAATTCCGTTAATATGTCTTATATGCTGTCTGCTGACATATATCTTGGAGATCTTTCCAGTCAAGTGTATGAGTTTTTAATAAATGGAAGGAAGCCTTGCATTTTTTTTAATGCACATACTATAAATTGGAAAAAAAATGAACATTATCAAATGTGGCAACTGGGCAAAATAATTAATGACATCGAAAAGCTAGGGAACATCCTTGAATCTCGAGACATTTGGCAAAAAGAGTTTAAAGAAAAACAGAAAAAAGCAATGGCTTACACTTTTGATATTTCAAATGAAATAAGTTCAAGTAAACGAGTTGCCACCGCAATAAAGAGTTTAATTCAATAATATTTTTTTATTATTATGACCAATAACACTTTAAAATCATCTTTAATAATTGCTACCTACAATTGGAAGGAAGCCCTTGAATTGGTACTGTTAAGTGTGTTATCTCAAAGTGAAAAACCTTATGAAATAATTATTGCAGATGATGGTTCGACAGATGACACCAAAGAATTAGTCAAAAGATTTAAAGAAAAGTTTTCATTTCCACTAATACATGTTTGGCATAAAGACAAAGGTTTTAGACTTGCTGAAATAAGGAATAAAGCAATAAAAAAGGCGAGTGGAAACTATATCATACAAATTGACGGAGATACTATTCTTCATAAAGATTTTATAAAAGACCACCGAAAATATGCTAGAAAAGGAAACTTTATATCTGGCACAAGAGTTCTTTTAGGGAAAGATATTTCTCAAAAATTGTTTAAAAGCAAAAGAATTAAAGTCCATTTTTTTACAAATGATATTACTAATATTCATTATACTTTACGAATCCCTCTTTTTACAAACTTGTTTAAATCCCCTTCTGATGATATTGAAAAAGTAATCCACTCTGTTCGAGGCTGCAATATGAGTTTTTGGAAAGATGACCTTATTGAAGTCAACGGATATGATGAAAATATGGCAGGATGGGGACGAGAGGATTCTGAACTCAGTGCTAGACTTGTTAACAATGGATTAAAAAAAATAAATTTAAAATTTTCTGCGATTCAATACCATATTTTTCATCCTTCACATCCAAAGGACAGCCTGACAATAAATGACATTATTCTAGAAAAAACAATAAGTAAAAATAAAATATATGCTATAAATGGCATAAACAAAACAGATAAAAAAGGAACCGTTAACAAAAAGAAATTATCGGTAATAATTCCAACACTCAATGAAGAAGTGAATATAGTCAGTGCTATTCAATCGGTACAATTTGCCGACGAAATTATTGTAATAGACTCGCTCAGCTCCGATAAAACTGTTGCTCTAGCTAAAAAATATGGAGCAAAGATTATTTTAAGGAAATTTGACGATTTTTCAACACAAAAAAATTATGCCATTTCTCAATGTTCAAATGATTGGGTATTAGCAATAGATGCAGATGAACGTATCAGTTGCGAATTAAAAAATGAAATACTTCAAAAATTGCAGACAAATGAAGAAGAAGTAGCCTACACAATGCGGTTGGATTATTTCTTTATGGGAAAACTGATGAAACACGGAGAATTTCAAACCAAAAAGTCAACACGCCTGTTTCACAAAGATTATTGCCAATATGATGGACAATTGGTTCATGAACAACTACTCGTCAAAGGTAAAGTAGGAAAACTTAAACATGGTATCAAACATGAATCTTATAAGGATATTGATGCATTTATAAAAACCCAAAATTTTTATGCCGAATTAAAAGCCAAACAATTAACAGACCAACCCAATATCCTAACTCTTTTAAGTTTAATTTTTAAACCTCCATTCCGATTTTTCAAACATTATGTTTTACGACTAGGAGTATTAGATGGATACCAAGGCTATGTATTTGCTAAAATACAGGGTTATGGTGTGTTTTTAAGGTATCTTAAACTACGTTTACTCAAAAAAAATAAATCAATAATTACAAAAAGAGTAAAAAACACTATCCCTTATTTAAAAAATGGAAAAAGTATTTTATATCCTACCGATACAATTTGGGGAATCGGTTGCGATGCCACAAATGAAAAAGCTGTAAAAAAGATTTATAACATCAAAAAAAGAAATGAATCCAAAAGCCTGATTGTTCTGGTCGATTCTCTTGAAATGCTACAAAGTATTGTGCAAAATGTGCCTGACAAAGCTCTTGAGATAATCAAAAATCCAACAAAGCCTACTAGCATTATTTATCCAAATCCAAAAGGATTGGCAAAAAACCTAATTGCAAAGGATAATTCTGTTGCCATACGAATCGTCCAAGATGAATTTTGTTGTCAATTGATTAAAGAATTTGGGAAACCCATTGTTTCGACCTCAGCAAACATCAGCGATACCACAACGCCAAAAAGTTATTCTGATATTCATACAGATATCTTGGAAACTGTAGATTATATAGTAGATTTGTATCAAGAAAAACTTAATACAACAGCATCACGTGTTATAAAAGTAACTAATAATGGTGCTACAGAAATCTTGAGAGACTGATATCGTGTTACAAACCAATATATATACCGATGCTTTAAAGCATTCTATTTTTAAGATAATAGCACAAGCTACTGAAGAGATCAATAGTAACAGCTATGTTATAGGTGGTTTTGTTCGTGATTATTTCTTACGACGTGGCGCCCATATTGATATTGATATTGTGTGTATCGGAAATGGCATTGAGCTTGCCCAAAAAGTAGCGCAATTGCTTCCTGAAAAACCAAAAGTCCAAGTTTTTAAAACCTATGGTACTGCCATGTTGCGCTGTGATGATTTGGAAATAGAATTTGTAGGTGCTCGAAAAGAATCCTATTCTGAGAAAAGTAGAAATCCCAAAGTTTCGATAGGCACACTTGAAGACGATCAAAACAGGCGTGATTTTACGATTAATGCCATGGCTTTTAGCCTAAACGAAAAGGATTATGGAATTTTATTAGATCCTTTTAACGGAATGGATGATTTGAAAGAGAAAATAATCCGTACACCATTAGAACCTGATATTACGTATTCTGACGACCCTTTACGTATGATGCGCGCCATTCGTTTTGCTAGCCAATTGAATTTTAATATAGAAACCAAATCATTGCAAGCAATTACAAAAAATGCAGACAGAATAAAAATAATCACTAACGAACGTGTCGTAACCGAATTACATAAAATTCTAGCTAGCGATAAACCATCAGTTGGTTTAATTTTACTAGAAGAAACCGGTTTATTACAGCATTTTTTACCCGAACTAACCGCTTTAAAAGGAGTAGATGAAGTGTCTGGTGAACGGCACAAAGATAATTTTTATCACAGTTTACAAGTGGTCGATAATATTGCTCAAAATACGGACAACCTATGGTTACGCTGGTCAGCTTTACTACACGATATCGGAAAAGCACCTACAAAAAAGTTTGACAAAGAAATTGGTTGGACTTTTCATGCACACGAGTTTGTTGGCGCAAAAATGGTCTATACGCTCTTTAAAAGACTGAAATTGCCTTTAAACGAAAAGATGAAATTCGTTCAAAAAATGGTATATATGAGTTCACGACCTATCGATATTGTAGGAAAAGTAACAGATGCTGCTGTACGTCGTTTGGTTTTTGATGCCGGCGATTATATTGAAGACTTAATGACGCTATGCGATGCTGATATTACTACTCAAAACTCTAAGAGATATAAGCAATATCGTAAAAATTTCCAGTTGGTTCGAGAAAAAATTGTAGCTGTAGAAGAACGCGATCGAATTCGTAATTTTCAACCGCCAATTACCGGAGAAATGATTATGAAAGCATTCAAAATCAAACCCTCTAGAGAGATAGGTTTAATTAAAGAAACAATTAAAGAAGCTATTTTAGAAGGTGAAATCCCAAATGAATACGATGCTTGCTATGCTTTTATGTTAAAAGAAGGAAAAAAATTGGGGTTAAAATCCTAATTATTTAATCGTGTTAATCAGTAAATATTTATTCTAATTTAGAATCACTATTGTCCAATAAAAGATATTAGACCGCTACGCTACTAGATTTTAGATATTAGACAGTTTTTCGAAAGATTTATAATCAGCACTTTACAAGTAATGTTGGCTCTAGTTTAGAATAAATACTACATTTGTTTTATGAAAACTATACTAGCAAGTTTACTTGCACTACTAATAACTTCGTGTAATGTACAAATCAAAGAAAAAATGGTCGAACAAAAATATACCAATAGCCTTATAAATGAAACAAGTCCT
>JAUVOS010000173.1 GCA_030599055.1 Lutibacter sp. | reverse complement strand
CGACAATGGCATCACGACGTTGCACCATTCGGTTAAAAAGTGTTGATTTCCCTACATTGGGTCTTCCTACTATGGCTACGATACTATTCATTAACTGTTTTTAAATTTTGTGACAAAGATAAGATAAATGTGGAATTTAGTATTTAGTATTTAGTATTGAGATATTAGTATTGAGATATTGTAACTACTCAGCCATATTTATCTCATGCAAAGGCATAAGGCGCTATGAAAAACGCAATCTCTTTCCTTTTTTTAGAAAATAGGATCAAGAGAACGCAAAGCATTCATAAAACTTGTGTCCTTATCTGCCTTTAGGTTTGTGAAAAACAAGAGTAAGAAACCCTGTTTAGTGTGAAATATATTATAAAAAATCATCACAGGTGAATAGTTACGAGATATTAGTATTGAGAGGTAGAAATTAGTCTATGCAAAAATAGTATCTAACTGCTAGCTACTCAATGCTATATTAAACCAAATAATTAATTTAAAAAAAAGACTGTCTTTTCAAACAGTCTTTTTTAATATAAGTTTGAGTTTTCTAACTACTCAATACTAATGTCTAAATTCTATATTAAATCACCCCTAAATCGAGCATTGAATCAGCGACTTTTACAAATCCGGCAATGTTTGCACCGTTTACATAGTTTACATAACCGTCTTTTTCAGTTCCGTATTGAACACATGCAGCATGAATATCTTTCATGATTTTATGTAGTTTAGCATCCACCTCTTCATTACTCCAAGAATAACGAAGTGAATTTTGACTCATTTCTAAACCAGAAGTAGCAACGCCACCTGCATTTGATGCTTTACCGGGTGCATATAATACTTTGTTGTTTTGGAATACTTCAATTGCTTCTTCTGTACAAGGCATGTTTGCACCTTCAGCAACTAACATACAACCGTTATCAACTAATTGTTTTGCATCTGCTTCGTTTAATTCATTTTGAGTTGCACAAGGCATGGCAATATCTACTTTTTGTTCCCAAGGTCTTTTTCCTGGATAGAATGTAGCTTCTGGGAATTCTTCGGCATAAGGAGCTACCACATCGTTATTTGATGCTCTAAGCTCTAACATATAGTCAATTTTATCTGCATCAATTCCTTTTGGATCGTAAACATAGCCGTCAGGACCAGATAAGGTAACTACTTTTCCACCGAGTTCTGTTACTTTTGCAGCAGCACCCCAAGCAACATTACCAAAACCAGAAATAGCAACTATTTTACCGACAAAGTCATCATCTTTGGTAGCTAACATTTCTTGTGCAAAATACACATTTCCATAACCGGTAGCTTCAGGACGCATATTTGAACCTCCCCAATTGCTACCTTTTCCGGTTAATACGCCGGTATGTTCTTTAGCTAATTTTTTATACATTCCATATAAGAAACCTATTTCACGACCACCAACACCTATATCACCCGCAGGGACATCTGTGTTTGGTCCGATAAGTGACCATAATTCTAGCATAAATGCTTGACAAAAACGCATAATTTCGGAATCTGATTTCCCTTTTGGATTAAAATCAGAGCCTCCTTTTCCACCACCCATAGGTAGTGTAGTTAAAGCGTTTTTAAAGATTTGTTCAAATCCTAAAAATTTCAGAATTGATAAATTCACAGATGGGTGAAAACGTAAACCACCTTTGTAAGGGCCAATGGCTCCGTTAAATTGGATACGGTAACCCAAATTTACTTGCACATCACCATTATCATCTACCCAAGAAACTTTAAAAGTTAAAATTCTATCAGGTTCAACAAGTCTCTCAATGATTTTTGCATCTGCATATTGCGGATTTTCGTTGTACACATCTTCTATTGATTCTAAGACTTCGTGTACTGCTTGTAGATACTCTTTTTCTCCAGGGTGTTTTGCCTCTAAAGAGTTCATTATTTCTTTAACGTTCATAGGAAAAAAAATTAAAATTGTTTATAAAAGTATTGTGTTAATAATCAAGCACAAAATTAAACAATTAAAATTTATTTTGACACTAAAAAAAGAAAAAAATTACATATTAATTAAATAAAATATGTTTGAAAGGGCATTTGTTAGTAATTGTTAATTCTTACCCCTATTATTTTGTTAATTCTTAAATTTAATCTTTGTGTACGATTTAAAAAAAGGGAGGTGATTGATTGAAAGTTGATTGGTTTTGCGAAGCTTTTTCATTTTTATATATCAAGAATAAAAACGAAAAAATATATGTAGGTTTGCAAATCAAATAATTAACAAAGAAAATGCAAAAGACAAGTATTACGGATTTACTACAATCAGAAAAAACAGGAATAGACGTAAGTGTAAAAGGTTGGGTTAGAACTTTCCGTGCAAATCGTTTTATCGCTTTAAATGATGGATCTACCATAAACAATATACAATGTGTAATTGATTTTGAAAACACAAATGAAGCAATTTTAAAACGTATAACAACGGGTTCAGCTATTTCTATCCACGGAATACTTGAAGAAAGTCAGGGAAGAGGACAATCTGTTGAGATAAAAGTATCAAAAATTGAGATATTGGGTGATTCAAATCCAGAAGAATATCCGATACAACCCAAAAAACACAGTTTTGAATTTTTACGTGAAAACGCGCATTTACGAGTAAGAACAAATACATTTGGTGCTGTAATGCGTGTGCGTTCGGCTTTATCTTTTGCAGTACACAAATATTTTACAGAAAACGGATTTTACAATTTGCATACACCTATCATTACCGGTTCAGATGCTGAAGGAGCAGGAGAGATGTTTCGAGTTTCTACTCTAGATCCAATTAATCCTCCTAAAAATGAGGAAGGAAAGGTCGATTATTCCAAAGATTTTTTTGGGAAAGAAACAAACCTAACAGTTTCAGGGCAATTAGAAGCAGAAACGTATGCTATGGCATTGGGGAAAGTTTATACTTTTGGTCCTACTTTTAGGGCGGAAAATTCGAATACAACAAGACACTTAGCAGAGTTTTGGATGATAGAACCCGAAGTAGCGTTTAATGATTTAGATGCCAATATGGATTTGGCAGAAGACTTTATTCAAAATATTATAGAATATGTGCTGGACATTTGCAAAGATGACTTGGCTTTTTTAAATGATCGTTTTGTTAAAGAGGAATCACAAAAACCTAGTTTACAACGAAGCGAATGGACTTTGCTAGAGAAATTACAGTTTGTCTTAGACAATAGTTTTAAACGTGTAAGTTATACTGAGGCATTTGATATCTTACGAAATTCGAAACCTAATAAAAAGAAAAAATTTGAATATGTATTAGATAAATGGGGCGCGGATTTGCAAAGTGAACACGAACGTTATTTGGTAGAAAAACATTTTAAATGTCCTGTAATTCTTTTTGATTATCCTGCAAACATCAAAGCCTTTTATATGCGGTTAAATGAAGATGGTAAAACAGTACGTGCGATGGATGTTCTATTCCCGGGAATTGGTGAAATTGTAGGAGGATCACAGCGCGAAGAAAGATTAGACGTGCTAAAAGAAAAAATTAAAGCTTTAGATATTGATGAAAAAGAACTTTGGTGGTATATAGACACACGACGTTTTGGTACTGCTGTTCATAGTGGATTTGGATTAGGTTTTGAAAGGCTTGTTCAGTTTGTGACAGGAATGAATAACATACGTGACGTTATCCCTTTTCCAAGAACGCCAGACAATGCAGAATTTTAGAAATAGTTGTAACTTTAGACCTTTAACCTTTAACATTTATCTCATTGCTCAAACAATCACTACAATATAAACTTCATCAAAAGCTATCTCCTCAACAGATACAGTTGATGAAATTAATTCAATTGCCCATCATGGCTTTTGAGCAACGCATTAAACAAGAGTTAGAAGAAAACATAGCATTAGATTCCGGAAAAGAAGAAACAGAAGATATTGATGATTTGTACGACAACACGCATGATGACACACAAGATAATGAGAATGATGACTTTAATGTAGATGATTACTTAAGTGATGATGAAATACCTGATTATAGAACAAAAGCCAATAATTATTCACCAGACGATGAAGAAATAATAATGCCTTATGCCGCGGGAATTACTTTTCATCAGCATTTAAAAAGTCAATTAAATACTTTTCGATTGGATGAGCAAGAATATGAGGTAGCCAAGTTTTTAGTAGGTAGCGTTGATGATAGTGGTTATATTCGTAGAGATATTGAAGATATTGTTGATGATTTAGCTTTTATTCAGAATATAACTACTACTCCCAAAGAAGTGGCTCGTTTGTTAAAGAAAGTGATACATAAATTGGACCCTGTAGGAGTTGGGGCAAGAGATTTGCGAGAAACACTTCTTATTCAACTTAAAAGAAAGAAAGAAAAACCAAATAGAAAGTTAGCGATTGAAATTATTGAAAAAACCTTTGAACATTTTGTAAAAAAGCATTATAAAAAGTTACTAGATAAACTCGATATTAGTGAAGAGCAGCTTAAAAAAGCAGTAAAAGAAATTGAAAAACTCAATCCTAAACCGGGTGGATCTTACGCGGGGAACAATAAGTTAGCAGAACAAATAATTCCAGATTTTACTATTCGCATCGTAGATGGAGAACTAGAATTAACCTTAAATTCTCGTAATGCTCCTGAGATGCATATTTCTTCAACCTATACCAATATGTTGAAAGGTTATAAGGAAAGTAAGGAAAAATCAAAATCACAAAAAGATGCGGTGCAGTTCATCAAACAAAAATTAGATTCTGCAAAATGGTTTATAGATGCTGTAAGACAACGGCAACAAACCTTATTATTGACGATGAACAGTATTATGAATCATCAAAAAAAGTTTTTTTTGACAGGAGATATTCTAAATATCAAACCCATGATACTCAAAGATATCGCTGATGATATACATATGGATGTCTCTACTGTTTCTAGAGTTGCTAACAGTAAATATGTCAATACTCCCTACGGAACAAAACTTATAAAAGAGTTCTTTTCTGAATCGATGAAAAATGCAAAAGGGGAAGATGTATCTACTCGTGAAATAAAAAAGATATTAGAAACTGTCATTGAAGAAGAAAATAAAAAGAAGCCATTGACTGATGAAAAGTTGGCATTACTTCTTAAAGAAAAAGGATATCCAATTGCTAGGAGAACGATTGCAAAGTATAGGGAACAATTAGATTTGCCGGTTGCTCGTTTGCGAAAAAAGCTTTAAGATTTGCAACACTTTGCTTCGAATGATAGCGTAAATAGTAAAAAACTGAAATTTAATGTCCATTCATCGAATACTATCTTCTTTTTTACATCCTATACTATTTTCTTTGGTAATTAGCACATTCTATTTGTTTGTTATACCAAGATATATTTCTAATAGATATAAAATAATAATCTTACTCATTGTTTTTATTGGAACCTATCTGCTTCCGAGTGTTCTTATGCTTTTTATGAAAAGATTAAACTTGATTAAATCTCTACATTTAAGGAGTATTGAAGAAAGAAAATTCCCGTTACTACTTTTTTCCTTCTTAGCAATATTAATTGGGAAGATGCT
>JAUVOS010000265.1 GCA_030599055.1 Lutibacter sp. | reverse complement strand
GATATGGCAAACCTAGCTTGTGAAACCAAAGATATGGGCTTTCAATTAGAGCAAGTTCAGGGTTTTACACCAACGCCAATGACCGTAGCAACTGTAATTTATTATAGTGGTTATCATCCCTATACTTTAAAAGAGACCTATACGCCCCGTACCAAAGAAGAACGTAAAAACCAACATCAGTTTTTCTTTTGGTATAAAAAGGAAAATCAAGCATGGATTCGTAAAACTTTAACGAGTTTGAATAGGATGGATATGTTGCAGAAGCTGTTACCTATTAAACGAAAGCGATAGGTTTGACTTTCTCGTTTTTTTTACAGAACGTCGCTTATCATACGATAAAGAGTGACTTATGCTAAACTCAGTACACAAAGAAAAGATATCTTGACGTTAGCACAAATGAAAAAATCAGATTTGTATTAATAAACAAAGAATGATAATTTTATTATTGTTAACTTTGTTGTAAATAGATGATGGTGGATTATAGAAAACACATAGTAGTGAGTATTATCTTAATGATATTTATAACTAGTTGTTCTCAATCCAAATCAACAAAAAAACCGCTAACAGAAGAACAATTAATGTCTAAGTGCATGAGGGATATTGGACATTTTGTTGATTCTGACTTTACAGATTCAACTATGTTAAGTTCAATAGTCGATTTTAAGTATTTGGATATTAATAAAGAAATTAAAGAATGCGATCTGGAAAAATCAAAAGAACTATATTCCAAAGTAATACATTGTTATTCGTGCATTGAATTTCCCATTTTTGAAGTAAAAAACTCAAACAATACTGTACTGATAGTAGGCGATAAAAATGAATGGGCTGCTATTTGGGCTATGTTTCTTATAGATAGAGATTCTATGACAATTAAAAAAGTTGAGATTTATTATAGAGCGGAAGTCACTGGTTTAGGAGTTGGAATTACAAATACTGAATTTGAAAACCAATTCATTAATATTCCAATCCAAATAAAGGGTAATTCTTTTGGTTTGAGACAAAATAAAAAAATTATTATTCAAGGTGAAAATATTATTGACGGAGTAAGTGGAGCCACATTATCAAGTAAAACTATAATTAAAATAGCTAATAAATTAGAACGATTCAAAGAATATTTATAAGACAACAAACGTAAAACCATTATATGAACTATAGATTTCAATTCACCCGAACCCCATTCAAATAAGTCTCTTTAACTTTTACACCAGGAATATCTGCGTATTCCATAGTCATTATATCCTTGTCGAGAACGGTAAAATCAGCTAGTTTGCCAATTTCAATACTGCCTTTTTCGTTTTCCTCAAAATTGGAGTATGCAGCCCAAATCGTCATTCCTTTTAGGGCTTCTTCTCTGGTTAGTGCATTTTCCATTTGAAAACCATCTTTAGGGTAATCTTGTAGATCTTTTCTGGCAGTAGCTGCGAAAAAAGTCAAAATAGGATTTACTTTTTCGATTGGATAATCGGTTCCTAAAGCAATTTTACCATATTTATTCAATAAATCTTTATAGGCATAGGCTCCTTTGAGTCGTTCTGTTCCTAAACGATCTTTTGCCCAATACATATCAGAAGTGGCATGTGTAGGTTGCACAGAAGGTAATATATTTTCAAAGAAATCGAAATCTTTTGGGCTGATAACTTGTGCATGTTCGATACGCCATCGTCTGTTTTTTTCTCCGTTTAAGGCATCTGTGTAGGTTTTTAGCATCACATAATTGGCAGAATCACCAATAGCATGTGCATTCATTTGATAGTTAGATGCTGCTATTTTTTGAGCATATTCCTTAATTTTTGATAAAGGCGTGACCATAGCACCATAATGATTGTGTTTATCGCTATAAGGTTCTTTTAGTGTTGCACCGCGTGAGCCCAATGCTCCATCGGCGTAAACTTTAAACGAACGAACATTTAATCGGTCTGTTTTGATAATTCCTTTTTGAGTATAATAATCTAAGTTTTTATCACTGACAGAAACCATGGCATAGATTCTAATTTTTAAATCGCCGGTTTGCTGTAAACTATCAATTAATTCAATGGTTTCCCGAGATAATCCTGCATCGTCAACTGTTGTTAAACCATAGGAGAAATTGATTTTTTCTGCTTCTTTTAAGGCTTGAATCTGTTCTTGTCGTGTCGGTTTTGGAATTATCTTTTCAATTAACTCCATCGGATTATCAATAAAAATACCCGTAAGTTTTCCGTCTTTTTGTAGGATATCACCACCTGAAAAAGGTGTTTTTACTGAAATGCCAGCCAAATCAATGGCAATTTGATTGGCGAGTAAAGCATGTCCGTCAATTCGTCGAATAATAACCGGTGTATCAGGAAAAATTTTATTTAATTTATCATTAGTAGGAAATTCTTTAAGATCCCAATCATTTTGATCCCATCCACGACCTGTTATAAAAGCAAGTTGGCGTTTCTTTTGAAAGGCAACAATCTTTTGAATAACTTCATCAAAGCTTTTTGTATCGGTCAAATCCACTCTTTGTTGTTGTAATCCTAATCCGTAGAAATGACAATGCGCATCAATCAAACCAGGTACTATCGTTTTTCCTTTGGCATCATTTAT
>JAUVOS010000108.1 GCA_030599055.1 Lutibacter sp. | reverse complement strand
CCCGAACACAGCAAAGAGATAAAATTACTAATTGAAAATATGTGTATTGATTTTGAAACGGCGATAAAACCTGAATATTTTGGTGGTTTTGATTGTGTAATTGGGAATCCGCCGTATGGAGCAGAATTACCTTCTCAACACATTGAATTTTATAGAAATCATTATAAAACTGTAATAGGTCATTCTGAAATTTATTACTTATTTATAGAAAAAGCGATAAAAAATCTCACTTCTAAAAATGGATTAGTAGGATACATTATTCCAAATGCCTGGTTATCTAATAAATATGCATCAAAAGTTAGAGAGTTGTTAATTAATGAGACAGAAATGAATTATTTGATAAATTTCAATCGAAAAATTATTTTTAAAGATGCGAATGTTGAAACTTCTATATTTATAATAAAAAATAAAGCTCCAAATAAAACTAATAAAACTTTCGTTGGACAAGATTTAGATTCAATATATTCATATAATCAATCTGAATGGAAAAATAATCAAAATTTCTTGATGTCATTTGCTCCAAATAGCGAGGTTAATGAAATTATTCAAAAAGTAAATTCAAGTAAATTTAAACTGAGCGAAAAATTGGATATATCAAATGGAATAAAACCTTATCAAGCAGGATATGGAATTAATTTTGATGGAATCCCTTTGACTTCAGAAAATGTGAAAGCAAAAATATATCATTCCAATATTGAAGAAAATCAACTATTCAAAAAAGAATTAAAAGGTAAAGGAGTACATAGATATTCTTTAAAATGGGAAGTAGGATTTATAAAATGGGGAAAATGGTTAATGTCGCCTAAAAGCGAGCATTATTTTGAACAACCAAAAATTTTAATTCGACAAATTATTAGTGACTATTTTTTCGCTGTTCTAGATTATCAAAAATATTATGCTGACCAATCTCTTTACATTTGTACTAATTTCCCAAATAAAGAGGAAAATCTTAGTTTTTATTTAGCTTTATTAAATAGTAAATTATATGGATTTTATTTTAGAAAATTCTATTCTGAAGAAGATGATTTATTTCCCAAAATAAAAGTAAATGAACTAAAGAATTTACCTATCAAAGATATATCTAAAGAAAACCAACAACCTTTTATCCAAAAAGCAAAAAAAATGTTGGCACTAAACCAACAATTACAAAAGAAAAGCAACAAGTTTTTAAACCGCACCAAAGAACATTTTGAAATAGAAAAAATAAGCAAAAAACTAAGCGCTTTTTATAATTTTGACTTTAAAACTTTTGTAGCTGAACTCAAAAAACAAAAAGTAACTTTATCACTCAAACAACAAGACGAGTGGCAAGATTACTTTGATAGCTACAAAACGGAGATAAATCAATTGCAAAACGAAATACAACAAACTGACAACGAAATAGATAAAATGGTTTATGAATTGTATGGGTTGAGTGATAGTGAAATTGCAATAATTGAAAAAAGTGTATAACAATGATTTCTGACTCCTTCTATCGCTGTTAAAGTTTAAAACTTTGACAAAGTTCTCTAAAAACTAAACAAATGAATAAACTGATAAAAATGAAACGCGATGGTTATTTCGGAATCGGAGTAATGGGTTTAAAATATGATGATAATTACGGAACACTTCTAAGAACTGCACAGGTATTTGGGGCTGATTTTATTTTTATTATCGGTCGTCGATATAAAAAACAACCTAGTGATTCGATGAATAGTTGGAAGCATATTCCCCTATTTGAATACAAAGATTTTGATGATTTTTATACACATTTACCTTATAAAGTGAGATTAGTCGCCATAGAAATAACTGAAAATGCAATACCTATTTCTTCCTACAAACATCCAAAGTCTGCTTGTTATCTTTTAGGTTCTGAGGATTTTGGTTTACCTAAAGAAGTACTTGACAAATGTAAAGACATCGTTTATCTACCTGGAGAAAAAAGCTTAAATGTTTCCGTTGCAGGCAGTATCGTTTTGTTTGACCGATTGCAAAAAAATGCTATCTAAGCAGAATTCCTACTTGCATTAATATTACCATATAAGGATCGCACCACTAGCTTTTCATAAGTATTCAATAGCTTTACATCAATCTTATCTGATTTCTTTAACTTTTGGATTTGTTGTAAGGCATACTGCTGAATAGTAAGTAAGGGCAACACGATGCGTTCACGAGTAGCGATAGAAGCACTACTTGCCGGATAATTTTCCATTAATTCTTTTTGCCCACTTAATTTTAATAGTAATTGCTTTGTAATTTGATACTCTTTATGGATAAGTTGCCAAAACATTCCAAACTCTTCATCTTGTTCCATATACGCTGTTAACTCAAAAAATGATTTTTCTAAAGCCATCATAGAATTTTCAATTAAAACTTTAAAAAAGTCTGAATCCTTATACAATTGCTGAATTTTATCAAACTCATTAGCATCATCATACTTTTTAATTGCGGTGCCTAAACCATAAAACCCCGGGACATTTTGTTTTAACTGACTCCACGATCCTACAAATGGAATGGCACGCAAAGCTGAAAACACCAATTCGTCAGATTGGTTTCGTTTTGAAGGACGACTTCCTATATTTGTCTTTCCATAATACTTGAGTGTACTCATTTTTTCAAGGTATGAGAGAAATTTTGGATGTTTTTTAAAATCACTATATGCTTTATAACTCAGCTTTGCCAAATCATTCATTACATCCCTATTTTTTTGTGACAACTCATTTGTTTTATTGTAAAAAATGTCATTTTCAATACCTGCACTTACGAGTTGCTCTAGGTTATACTGAGCTGCTGCTAAACTACCATAGTGACTGCTGATGGTTTGCCCTTGTACGGTCAATTGTATTTCGTCATGTTCAATGCTATTCCCAAAAGAGGCATAAAACTGATGCGTTTTCCCACCACCTCGCGCAGGCGGGCCTCCTCTACCATCAAAAAAAACGACTTTAATGTCATTTTCACGAGCTACTTTCGTCAAATTCTCTTTCGCTAAATAAATTCCCCAATTTGCCATTAAATAACCACCATCTTTAGTTCCATCTGAAAAACCTAACATAATATATTGTTTGTTTTGGCGATTACTTAGATGCTTTTTGTACGTTTTATTAGTGTACATCTCACGCATTACAGATTCTGCATTTTTTAAATCGGTTACAGTTTCAAACAAAGGAACAATATCTACTGGCATACGCATACTATTTGGAAAAGCGCTTTGCTTTAACATTATAAAAACCTTCATTATATGTAATGAATTTTGAGTATTGCTTATAACATATCTATTGGCGCCTTTTTCACCATTTCTACGTTGAATAATTTTTATTGCTTGCATCGATTCAATCGTTCTAATCAACATAGCATCTTTACAAATACTTAAATCTATTTTTTGCTCACATTTTGATAAAACTTCTAGTTTCTCACTAGCTGTAAGATTTGAATAATTCTTTGTTACAAAAGAAGGATGTGTTTTTATTAGTTCAGAAAATATCTTTTCATGTACGCTGCTATCTTGCCTAATATCCAAACTTGCAAAATGAAAACCAAATATTCTAATTTTATGTATTATGTCGTCTAATTTATCTACAAAAAGAGATTGGTGTTTCTCTATGATAATTTTTCGAACTTTAACTAAGGTAGCTAGTAAAGATTCTGGCGTGAAATCAGGTTGTTTCTCAGGGTTTAATGTTGCTTTATAAAGCGATCTCTCTAAAGAAACCATAGTGCCTGATACCTCTTTAAAAGTTAAACGTCGTTTTAATTTACATAAATCTCTATAATAATTCTGTAATAAAGAATTTCGTAATCGACAAGCTACTTGTAGGGTTATTTCTGTTGTTACAAAAGGGTTTCCATCTCGATCTCCACCTGGCCAAAAACCAACTTCTAGTATGGAATCTTTAATAGGTTTTCCGTTAAATATTTCTTTTGAAACACAGTTATTTATATTGGAAATTGTATGATAAAATACATTCTCTAAATACCAAATTAAACTTATGGCTTCATCAAATGGGCTTGGCTTCTCTTTCTTAAAAAAAGGTGTTTTTCCTAATTGTGCTAACAACTTTTCTGTTTTAAGTAGATTCTCATGCTCGATTGCTTTACTTAAATCGGTAATTATTGCAAGCACTTCACTCGGATAAAATTGAGTAGGATGCGCCGTTAAAACAACGCGCACTTTAGATTTTTCAAGATGGGCTTGTAATTCTTTTAAAATACCTTCTGATACTGCTCTTTCTTTACTATTTCTCAATGTTCCTATACCTTCCATATTGTTAATGATCGGAAAGGCAGCTTCTTCAATGGCATCAAATAAAACAACTTGTCGTTCAATGAATTGGACAAAACGAAATAGCAAATCAATTTTTTCTTTTTCGATACTACTGTCAACATATTTCGTGTAAAACTGTGTAACAATTTCGGTTGGATTTAATCCATTGGAAAAGCCCTGTTTACAAGTATCTTCAAACAAGGGCAATAAAACACCGGTTTGTTTTATTTTCTCAAAAGGTAAAGTTGTAAAAATACTGTTGTATATAAGGTATTTCAGTAATACATTGTCATTGAATTTGGTAATTTTAGTTTGTGATAGCATATCTAGTTTAATAATTTTTTAGTATTCCAAAAAAAATGAAATGCAGTTAAAAATTGACTCTTTATAGAAAACAAAGGCTCTAGTGTTAAGTTAAGCATAAAAAGACGCACCAAGTCTTGTTCTTTTTCGTTTTAACCTCACAATAAAAACCTCGTGTAGCTACGACTATACTTAATTTTTATTATTTTGTTAAATTCAAAAAATATCGGCGACTTATACATAGTTTTACACTTAACTTAACACTAGTTTAAAATAGTGTCATTTTTTTAACCACAAGCAACGCAAAGATTTACCTGCCTACCGGCAGGCAGGCGCAAAGTTCGCTAAGCATTGAGTAACTTTACCTAAAAAAATAAACTCCTCCGAGACAAAGCCATCAGTGTAATAAATTGATATCACCCTGCGTTTAAAACTTATTTACACTTTCTTTTAACCATTCATAAAACGCATCTACATCAGAATTATAAGCAAAGGGTGTGCTTAGCATTTCTTCTTTGTGATTAAGCATCACATAGTAGGGTTGCGTATTGGTTTTATACTTTACAGTTTGAAATTCACTCCATTTATTCCCAACTGTCCTAATTTTTTTACCTGTTATCTCAGAAGTATATTGCTCCTCTTTTGGTAGTTTTTCCTTGTAATCAACAAAAAGAGAAACCAAAACTATATCGTTATCTAATACTTGTAATACTTTCGGATCTGCCCAAACGTAGTCCTCCATTTTTCGGCAATTCACACAAGCTTTTCCAGTGAAATCAAGCATTAAAGGTTTATTTACTTTTTTAGCATACGCCATTCCCAAATCATAATCCTCAAAACTTATAATATCATGTGGCCCTAAATGTGCTCCTTCTGGTAGTATTTTCTTTGTAGCGCTTTCACCTCCGGATTTTTTTGTGAAACCGACACCATAAGGTGATTCCGCGTATTTTAATGGTGGAGGAAAACCACTAATCAATTTTAGAGGTGCACCAAATAAACCGGGAATTAAATATAATGTAAAAGCCAAAGACAACAAACCTAATGAAAAACGTCCTACAGAAATACGCGAACTTTCATCGTCATGTGGTAATTTGATTTTTCCGAACAAGTAAAAAGCTAAAGCTCCAAAAACGGCAACCCAAATAGCTATAAATGCTTCGCGTTCGAACCAATGTAAATCTAGAACTAAATCTGCATTTGATAAGAATTTAAAAGCAAAAGCCAATTCCAAGAATCCTAAGAATACCTTAACAGTATTGAGCCATCCACCTGATTTTGGCATGGCGTTTAGCCATCCTGGAAACATCGCAAATAAGGTAAATGGTAAAGCTAGGGCAATAGAAAAACCTAACATACTAATAATCGGTCCTATTCCACCTGAAGTTGCAGAGGCTGCCAAAGCAGTTCCTACGATAGGTAAAGTACATGAAAAAGACACAATCGCTAAAGCTAATGCCATTAAAAATATACCGATATAACCTCCTTTTTTATCGACTCCTTCATCTACTTTTGTTCCCCAAGAACTCGGTAACATTATTTCAAAACCGCCTAAGAATGAAAAAGCAAAAACGATTAGAATTAGGAAAAATATCAAGTTAAATCCAACACTTGTAGAGAATTCATTCATGGCATCTGCACCAAAAAAACCCGTTACTAAACTCCCAATAGCAACATAAATTGCTACAATTGACAAACCATAAACGATGGCGTTTTTAACTCCTTCTGCCTTAGTTTTACTCTGTTTCATAAAGAAACTAACAGTCATTGGAATCAATGGGAATACACATGGCGTTAATAAAGCCGCAAAACCGCCCAAGAAACTGAGGAAAAATACCAACCATAAACCTTTGCTTTTCTTTTCCTTTCCGTCGGTTGAAGCAACATCTTTGGTCTCACTAATGCTAGCAACCGGCATGGGTTCAATTTCAGTAGTCGCCTTACTTAAATCAAAATTAAAAGTCTCTTGCAATTGAATACAAGACTCCTTACACGCCTGACCATAAACCGTAACTTCAATTTCATTTACATCGTCTTTTAGCAACTTAATCCGTTGCTTTAACATGGCATTATGTGAAAAGAATATTTCTTCTTTTTTAAATGTCTCGTTGTAGGCCTTTTCTGTAGGGCTTTCCAATGCCTTTCCTTCAAAAGTAAAAAGAGAATCGGCTTGTTCACTGTAAAATTCTATGGGAAGTGAAGCTCCCGCCGGATTGTGTTGTGAATATAAATGCCACTGGTCTTCTATCGTTGCCTTAAAAACAAGATTATATTCACTATCAGATACTTTTTCGAGATTGGACGTCCATTTTACAGGTTCAACAAGCTCAGGTAATCCTCCTATTTGTGCAAAAGAAAAAGTTACCCATAAAATTGCTAATAAGCTGAAAAATTGTTTCATTCGTTTGTTTTTTTAAGTCAATTGTTGTTGTTATTTTTATTTGTTTTTCTCTTCTAAAAACTTTTTAGCAGAGAGTTTATTTATTACTTTTTTGCCTGATTTCTCTTCAATTTCTTTTCGTGTATTGCCTGCAATCGTTCCTCCTTGTTTAGCAATTATTTTATTTTGAGAAAAAGTCTTAGGTTTCTTTTCTTTACTGATTTCAGTGGTTGTTGCTTCTGCTAACATGTTGAGAACCAGTTCTAGGTTACTCATATTATCTCTTAAATTCTCCTTTCTTAGGCTTTTATATTTTTTATAATCTTTTACTGAAAAACCACTCCATGCTTTTGTAATTTCATTAGTTAAAATTGCATACTCCTTTCCTTTTTTCATGCCTCTTTCTTCCCATTCATCTGTTAAATCTTTTCTTACCTCAATACTTTTTAGGCGTTGGTTAATCCAGTTTTTACTATAGCCCTTTTTAAGATAAGTTTCCATTAAACGGTCAATTCCTAGTTCTGGATCTTCTATTTCATCAATACGTTCTCTGCCTACTTTTGCTAACCAAAGTTTAAAAGGTTCTGCCTTTTTAGAAGGAATTGATTGTATTATGCGAAATAGTTGTTCGGTATCAGCAACATCTGTCATTCTCATTTTTCCGTCTGTTGCTTTCATTTTCAACTGGTGACAATTTGTCACCGTTTCATTCCCTTCTTTTTTTAAACGTTCCTTTAGTTTATTCCAATACTTTCTAGCTGTTTGATAATTATTTTGATTCGTTAAAATTGCTACAACATCAATCAAAGAAAAGAAGTATTTCTCAAGTTCTTCATCCCAATGAGTTCGCACTTGATTTTGTTCAAATATTTTGATTGCTTTTTCTTTGCTCATTATTCTTATTAATAAACTATTCTATTGGTGTTATCTTTAGGGATTGTGAATAAATATCCTAACTGTTTTGACTCGTTCTTTTGCACGCTAACTTCGTTAAAAAGCCTCACCGTATCTATGGCTATGCCTGCGTTTTTTGTCTTGTTATCGCACAAAATAACTTCGTCAATTCCAGTCATATTATTTCTTCACAAACCCTTAGTATTTCAGTTGTGCTTTTAGTTATTTTAAATCGGTCGTCTAATCGATATCCAATAATCCAAATAATTTCATTATTGGAGTCGCAAAGTAACCAAATTTTTTCCTTTTCTACACGCATAATTTTTTGGTCAATAAAAAATTTACTCAACTTCTTTTTTCCTTGCATTCCCAATGGATAAAAATAGTCGCCTTTTTCCCATTTCCTTACAAATAATGGAAAGCTTATTTTTAATTTATCTAAATATATTTCATTTGAAGTTTCAGATTTAAAGCCTCTTTTTTCATGAGACAGGATTGCCCCTTTTGATAACTCTATAATTCTGAATTCTGAATTCTGAATTCTGAATT
>JAUVOS010000016.1 GCA_030599055.1 Lutibacter sp. | reverse complement strand
TTTCATGAAGATAACAGATAATTACGAATCTCATTTCACAAAAGATAAGATAAAACCAATAGCGTTTAAAAGACGTGTTGACGAAGGTGGTTACATTATTAGACGTGATTTGTATTTTAACCATTCAAAAAATAGGGTAACTATAAATGATTTGGAAGAAAACACTCAAAAAGACATTTCTATTGGTGATGTACAGGATATGGTTTCTGCCTTCTATCATTTGAGAAATCACGATTTAAGTAAAATAAAAAAAGGTGACGAAATTCAAATTAACTTATTTTTTGATGATGAGACCTACCCTTTTAGATTAAAGTTTTTAGAAAAAGAAACTATTAATACAGGCTTTGGAAAAGTGAAAACCTGGAAAATAAGACCCATCGTACAAAAAGGTCGTGTTTTTAGGGAACATGAAAGTTTAACAATATGGATTACTGATGATAAAAATAAAATTCCTATTCGCATAAAAGCATCTCTTGCAGTAGGTTCCTTAAAAGCAGATCTTCAAGAATTTAAAGGTTTGGCAAATCCATTTAATATGATTAAAGAATAACACAATATTGTGTATCTA
The DNA here is from genome assembly GCA_030599055.1 of Lutibacter sp. Lineage (GTDB taxonomy): Bacteria > Bacteroidota > Bacteroidia > Flavobacteriales > Flavobacteriaceae > DQTL01. The sequence goes on along the minus strand of JAUVOS010000016.1, from coordinate 17,906 downwards.
TTCACCTATATCTTTCACGCAGAACTCACAGATTGATATAGAAGTATAGTGTATTGAGAATAAAGAATAGAGAATAGAGAACATAATTTCTGTGAAATCTTTGAGGCTCTGTGTGCAATAATTAATGGTTTACAAGTAGCTCCCTTCAATAATTCAACAATTTTTTTAGCTTAAATAAGTTACAACAATATTGTTTAAAAAAAAGTTAATAACTCTTAGGTTTTCTGTAACATTCTTTACAGACAAAGAAGAACAAAATAGTGTATTTTTGCCCTATAATTAATCCTTTACACTTTAGTTAATTCTCGATGTCTTTAAAAAATATTTTTATTCTAAGTAGTATTGCTTTTCTTTTTGTTTCTTGCCATTTTAATGATAAGAATAAAGAGCAAAAGAGCAAGCTTTCACCATTAGTAGTTGTTTCCAACACTGAATTCGGTTATAATCTTGATGATTATCACGTAATAAAAGACACAATCCTTCAAAATGAAACTTTTGGAGATATCCTAGACAAATATCATGTTGATTACGCAACTATATATACCATTGTTGAAAGTATTAAAGATAGCTTTAACCTCAGAAAAATAAGGGTAGCAAAACCCTATACAATTCTATCCAAAAAAGACTCCACACAAAAAGCGCAAGTATTTATTTATCAACCAAATCCTATCGATTATACTGTTATTGATTTTAAAGATTCAATAATTACCGCTAGAAATTACAAAAAACCTACTGAAACACGTATTGTTTCAGCATCAGGAATAATCGAGTCAAATTTATTTAATACCTTAAAAGCACAGAATTTAAACGATAATTTAGCTTTGGAACTCTCTGAGATTTACGCGTGGACCATTGATTTTTACCGTATTTATAAAAACGATAAATTCAAGGTTGTTTACGAACAGGAATATTTAAATGATACTATTCCAATCGGTATTGGAAAAATACATACCGCATATTTTGAACATAATGGAACCCCTTTTTATGCGTTTAATTACGTCGCAGATTCAATAAAGGGTTTTGATGAATATTTCGATGATGAATCTCGTAATTTACGTAAGGCTTTTTTGAAATCTCCTATAAAATTCGGACGTATTTCATCACGATACAACTTGCATCGTTACATTAAATTATACGGCAGAATAAAGCCTCATTTAGGTACTGATTTTGCGGCTCCAATTGGAACTCCTATTATGAGTACAGCAAACGGAACAGTCATAAAATCGGCTTATGGAAGAGGTAACGGAAATTATGTAAAAGTAAAGCACAACGCTACCTATAGCACACAATATCTTCACATGAAAAAACGTGCTGTAAAAGTAGGTGATGTTGTAAAACAAGGGCAAGTAATTGGTTATATCGGGATGACAGGATCAACATCAGGTCCACATGTGTGCTATCGTTTTTGGAAAAACGGAAAACAAGTTGATGCGTTACGTCAAAAATTACCAGCAGCAAAAAAAATGCCGGATAGTATCAAACCTCATTACTTTGAGTTTATTAAACCTCTAAAACAACGACTCGACAGCATTAACTATCCCAAAATTATTCAAGAAAAAGAAGCAATGGATAGTCTTAATAGTACGACAACATAGAAATAATACTATATTTACATCGCATTAGAGTGTCTCATCAAAACCTGAACAGATAGGGTTTATTCTAAATAAAACTAACGAACCAACATTAATAAAATGTTTAAAAATATAAATCCTACTCAAACCAAAGCTTGGAAAAAATTAGAAATACATTTTTCCAAAACTAAATCGGTTCATTTAAAGCAACTATTTCAAGAAAATAAAAACCGGAAAGCGGAGTTTTCACTATCTTTAGAACAACTTCAATTTGATTTTTCTAAAAACAGAATTACTGACAAAACTCTTGAATTACTCGTTGAATTAGCTCATGAAACCGGTTTAAAAGAAGCCATTGATAGCCTTTTTCAAGGTGAAAAGATTAATACTACAGAAAATAGAGCTGTTTTACATACCGCATTACGCGAGTTTAAAGACAATAAACTAAAAATTGAGGGTGCGTCCGTTTACCAAGAGATTAATAATGCACGACAAAAAATAAAAAGTTTTACAGAAAAAGTTATTTCAGGAAAATGGAAAGGGGCTACCGGAAAACCAATTACAGATATTGTAAATATTGGTATTGGAGGTTCTGATCTTGGTCCTAAAATGGTTGTAGAAGCTTTAGATTTTTACAGCAACCACTTACGTACTCATTTTATTTCAAATATTGATGGAGACGCAACACACCAAATACTTAAAAGAATAAATCCAGAAACTACCCTTTTTATTGTTGTCTCAAAAACTTTTTCAACAATAGAAACCCTGACAAATGCAAAGACATGCAAAAATTGGCTTTTAAATAAACTATCAGAAGAGGCCATTGAAAAACATTTTGTTGCAGTTTCAACAAATACAGATGCCGTTAAAAATTTTGGGATAAACCCTACCAATACATTTCCAATGTGGAATTGGGTTGGTGGTCGCTTTTCTATGTGGAGTAGCGTAGGAATATCAATTGCCTTAGCAATAGGCTATGATAATTTTGAAAAATTTCTAAAAGGAGCAAATGCAGCTGATACTCATTTTAAACAAACAGCATTTGACAAAAATATTCCGGTAATTATGGCTCTTTTGAGCGTTTGGTACACCAATTTCTTTGGAATAACAGGTGAAGCCATACTTCCGTATGCGGAATCCTTAAATAAACTGGTGGCTTATTTACAACAGCTATTTATGGAAAGTAATGGTAAGAGTGTTGATAGAAATGGAGAAAAAATAGCCTATCAAACAGGAAATATCATCTTTGGGAGTACCGGGAGCAATGCACAACATTCCTTTATGCAACATATCCATCAAGGAACACAACTCATTCCCGTTGATTTTATTGGTTTTAAAAAATCGTTATTTGGAGATCAAAAACACCATGATATTTTAATGGCAAACTACAAAGCCCAAAGTGAAGCTTTACAACAAGGGAAAACAAAAGAAGCCGTTTATCTCGATATGAAATTTAACGGAAATACAAACCAAATAAACAAGCTTATTCCTTACAAAGTATTTGAGGGGAATCGTGTTTCTAACATTTTTTTATTTGACAACTTAACGCCTTTTAATTTAGGCTTATTGATAGCCTTATACGAACACAAAGTTTTTGTACAAGGTGTTCTCTGGAATATCAATAGTTTTGATCAATTTGGAGTGGAATTGGGGAAAGAAATGGCGGCTAACAGTTAACTGACAACCGATAACTGACAACCGATAACTGGCAACTGATAATACAATATTCACAAATTGTTAATAAAAACTTAAAGAAAATGTAACTACATCAAGGCGCACAACAAAGCTTTTTTAGTACTTTTGTGCAGATTGATTAGGCTTTAAGTATAATATGCCTCACAATAGTAACGAACACAGTATATTTTTTATAACCAAATTTTAATGTAAACTAATTTATGATGAAAAAAATTACAAATTTTTTAACAGTAGTCCTATTTCTAATGGGAGCTACTTTATTCGCGCAAACAAATCTTAGTGGTAACGTTGTTGATGAAAACAATACACCACTACCTGGTGCTGATATTATTGTCATTGGCACAACACAAGGAACCTCATCAGACTTTGATGGGAACTTTACTTTTGACACAGACAAAGCTTCTGGAACTATATCCGTTGGTTTTATGGGTTACACCACTAAAAAAATAGCTTTTAATGGTAAAACAAATTTTGGAACAGTACAATTAGCCGCTTCCTCTGAATCTTTAGATGAAGTAGTAATTGTAGGGGTAGCAGATATTGCTAAAGATAGAGAAACTCCCGTTGCAGTTTCAACAATTAAAGCATCTGAAATTATTGAAAGACTAGGATCTAAAGAATTTCCTGAAATTTTGAATACCACTCCTTCTGTATATGCAACTAAACAAGGAGGTGGATTTGGTGATTCTCGTATTAATATTAGAGGATTTGACCAACGTAATACTGCAGTAATGATTAATGGTATGCCTGTAAACGACATGGAAAATGGATGGGTGTATTGGTCTAACTGGGCAGGCTTGTCTGATGTTACCTCAGCTATGCAAGTACAACGTGGTTTAGGTTCTTCTAAATTAGCCATTTCTTCTGTAGGTGGTACTATTAATATTCTTACCAAAGCTTCTGATAAAAAAGCCGGAGGAACAGTAAGCTTCTCTGCCGGTAATGATATGTATCAAAAATACATGGCATCCTACTCAACTGGATTAATGGATAGTGGTTTCTCAACATCAGTTCTATTTAGTAGAACAACAGGTGATGGTTATGTTGATGGCACACAATTCGAAGGTTACAACTATTTCTTAGCATTCGGTTATAAATTAAATGAAAACAATGATGTTCAATTAACTATTACCGGTGCTCCTCAATGGCATCATCAGAGGTCATATGCCCCAGTATTAGGTGATTATTTAAAATACAGTAGTAGAAACTCAACCAATACAAATCCTGACACAAAGTACAATAGTGATTGGGGATATTTGGATGGAGAAGAGTTTTCATGGAGACGAAATTTCTATCACAAACCTATCGCTTCTTTAAACTGGGATTTTAATATTTCAGATGCATCTTCAATAAGCTCTGTGTTATATGCTTCTGTTGGTAGAGGTGGTGGAACAGGTGAAATTGGAAGAATTAATGGTGGAAAACAATATTATGGTCAATTTAAAACCGAAGATGGAATTGTAAGAAATGATGATATTTACTCGTGGAATACAGGTGGAACAGTTCCTGATTTCGCAAATCCAAATTATGGTCAACCTGAAATGAGATCAACATTTAACAATGGATTCTTTAATACAGGCTCTGATGGACATCCTGATGGTGAAGGAAAATACGGTAGTGACAACGGAATAACTCGTAGAGCTTCTATGAACTCACATAACTGGTATGGCTTAATTGCGAACTTTAACACCGAGTTAAACGAAAATCTAAGTTTTGATTTTGGTATTGATGCTCGTTCATATAAAGGAATTCATTATAGAAGAATTGAAAATCTAATGGGTGCTGATGGATATATTGATTATGATAATATTAATAATGAAAATGTATATGATGAAGACGGAAATCCAATAAGTATTGTAAGTGATGTAACGCATTCTGGTGGCGCCTTAATAACAGAAACATATCCTGCAGATTTTTCATCTATGATAAATGTTTTTGGTAGTGTTGATGATGAACAAAAAATTGACTACTACAACGAAGGTCTAGTTAAATGGTACGGTGCATTTACTCAATTAGAATACAAAAATGATGTTATTTCGGCTTTTGTACAAGGTGGTGTTTCACAACAAGGATTCCAAAGAATTGATTATTTCAATTATTTAGATTCTGATTCTGAACAAACATCTGATTGGCAAAATTTATTAGGAGGAAATGTAAAAGGTGGTTTAAACTGGAATGTTAACGAAAACCATAATTTCTTTGTCAATGCAGGTTACTACTCTAAACAACCAAACTTTGACGCTGTTTTCCCTAACTATAATGATAACGATGTTAACGATGGTTTAATAAATGAAACTATAATTGGAACTGAAATTGGGTATGGATTTAGAGCTCAAAACTACAGATTAGATATAAATCTATACAGAACTTCATGGGCTGATAGATTTTCACGAACAAGTAGTAATTTTGATCTTACACCTCTCATTACTGATGATGATGATGTTAGAGGTACAGCAAACTTAGAAGGAATTACACAAATCCATCAAGGTATTGAAATTGAAGGTTCGATGAAATTCAATAAATTGAAAGTGAACATCATGGGAGCTTTTGGTGACTACCAATATGCAAGTGACGTAACAGCTACATTTTTTGATGAAAACGAAAACCCAATCATTTTACCTGGAGACACAGAAGCTAAAGAGCATACATTATATTTAGATGGAAAAAAAGTTGGTGATGTTGCACAGATAACCGCTCGTTTCGGTTTACAATATGATTTCTTAGATAACTTGTCTTTTGATATTAGTCAATTTTATGCTGACAAACTTTACGCTAGTATAAACGCAGAAGCCTTCGCTGATGAAGAGCAACGCGCCCTACGTTTATCAGCATACAGTCTCTTAGATGCTGGTTTATCTTATAAGCTTAAATTTAATAAAAATAAAAATAGCTTAAAATTTAGATTGAATGTAAATAACTTAGCAAACCACGTATATATTTCTGAAGCTGATACAAATATTACTATTAAAAATCAAAGTAATTTTATGAATGAAGATGGAACTCCAGACACAGGAGCTTATGAAGGATATTTAGGAGGTTTAAAAACCTATAAAGGAGTTGACCAAGAAAATAGAGTATTCTTTGGATATGGAAGAACTTGGAACGCCTCTGTTCGTTTCAATTTCTAGATAATTAAAACAATTTTATAAAAAAAACCTTCGCCTAGGCGAAGGTTTTTTTTTATTTTTACCCCATTATTAAAAATCAATAATTCTACAATATTAATTATACTAATTTATGTTTATTTTTGCACTTTAATTTCAAAAACTTTTTAAAATGAATATAGTTTTACAACTCCACTCCTATTGGGCATATCTAACACTTGGAATCTTATTAGTTGCTGTTATAAATGCACTCCTAAGTTTTATCAGCAAAAATAATTACTATACTAAAGATTTACGCATTCCATTATTTGCGCTTATTTTTGCACACATCCAACTACTTATTGGTCTGTCTTGGTATTTTATGTCACCTGCCTATCAAAGTTTAAAAGACTTAGGTATGAGTGCTGCCATGAAAGATAGCCATTTACGTTTGTTAGCAGTTGAACATCCTTTAATAATGATTGCAGCTGTTATATTGATAACAATTGGCTTTTCAAAGCATAAAAAGAAAGAAAAAGCAAGCGCTAAGTTTAAAACAATTGCAATATATTATGGTATCGCTTTACTACTCATGCTCAGCAGGCTTCCATGGAAACAATGGTTTGAATAGATAAGTTATACGCAATTTGCTTTACGCACTACGCATAAATTTCGATACCTGAATTAAAAAGTCTGGCTTTGAGCACAAAACAAATCCCTATTTTAATCATTGATAATTATGATTCTTTCACCTATAATTTAGTACATTATTTTGAAGCTTTGAATTGTGTGGTTCGTGTCATAAGAAACGATGAGATAACAGAGGAAATAATTAATGATTTCAATAAAATTGTAATATCACCAGGTTCTGGTTTACCAAAAGAAGCGGGTCAGTTAAATAAGTTTATAAAAAAATATGCACCTTCTAAATCTGTTTTAGGTATTTGTTTAGGTCAACAAGCAATAACAGAAGTGTTTGGAGGTAAATTAAAAATATTACACAAAGTTCAACATGGAGTTTCTTCAAAAGTCACACATCTTTCAAACGATGAACTCTATGCTGATATACCTAAAGATTTTCAAGTAGGCTTGTACTATTCATGGGAAACAATAGATCTCCCAAACAACTTGATAGCAACCTCCTTCAACAAAGCAGGAACAATCATGTCATTAAAACATAAAATTTATGATATTCGTGCAGTTCAATATCACCCAGAATCCATTATGACACCTGTAGGAAAAAAAATATTAAAGAATTGGTTGGAGATTTTTTAAAAAAAGACTTAGCTTTTGTTTTTTTTCCAAATATTAATGTAATTTTGCCATTCCAAAATGGAAATGGGGCCCATAGCTCAGTTGGTTAGAGCACCTGACTCATAATCAGGGGGTCGAAGGTTCGAGCCCTTCTGGGCCCACATACAACCCCTTTTTAAAGGGGTTTTTTAAATTGCTTATAACTACTCAGCCTAAACCTCACTGAATTATTAAAGACCATTGCTTCTAAACCATTAATTATTGCACATAGAAATCACAGATTACACAGAAATTATACTCTTTATATCTGTGTAATCTGTGATTTCTGTGTGAAAGATACGGCTGAGTAGTTATCCTTTGGATTTAAAGACGCTACTATTTCCCTTCCAATCACTTAAAATAATGTACTTTTGTTCTTACATAAAAGTATAATTTTATATGGATGAACTTAATAAAACAATCGTAGGAATTAGCTCAGGAGATATCAATGGAATAGGTATCGAAATTATTCTTAAAACTTTTGCAGATAAAAGAATGTTGGAGCTTTTTACACCTGTTATATACGCCTCGAATAAAACAATTTCTGCACATAAAAACAAATTAAATTTAACGATTCCCATTCAAACAATTCATTCAATTGATAGAATCATCCACAACAAAATAAATTTAATTAACGTATGGAGAGAAGAAATACCAATTGAGTTTGGAAAAGCTACAAAAAATGGAGGCAAATACGCTTTACTATCACTAAATGAAGTTGTCAAAGATCTTAATAATGGAAAAGTAGATGTTTTAGTAACTGCTCCAATTAATAAAAATACCATTCAATCAGAAAGTTTTAATTTTCCGGGTCATACCGAATACTTAGAAAGTAAGATTGAAGGAAAAGCCCTGATGATATTGATGACCGATGAAATTAGAGTTGCTCTTTTAACGGGTCATATTCCAATCGAAGAAGTAACAAAGACTATCACACCTGAGTTAATTCATAAAAAAGTAAATATCCTTCATAAAACTTTACAACAAGACTTTAATATAACAAGACCTAAAATTGCTGTATTAAGTATCAATCCCCATGCTGGAGATAACGGAATTATTGGCAATGAAGATACAGATCTTGTTATCCCAACTATTGAAGCCATTCAAAAAGAAGGAAAACTCGTTTACGGTCCTTACCCAGCCGATAGCTTTTTTGGCAGTGGTAATTATAAGAATTTTGATGCTATTCTAGCAGCTTATCACGATCAAGGTCTAGCACCCTTTAAGACCTTATCCTTTGGAAAAGGAGTGAACTTTACTGCTGGATTAGAAAAAATACGAACATCACCCGATCACGGAACAGCATTTGAAATTGCCGGTAAAGGAGAAGCCAATCCTTCCTCTTTTAAAGAAGCAATATTTAAAGCAATTTCAATATATAAAACAAGAAAAGAGAATAGCGAATTAAAACAAAACGCCATTTAATTTATGTGATTTACAAATTGATTTTTTAAATAAAAACCTTTTATATAACCAACTCAATGTAAATACACTACATAATTCTTGTCTAAAAGTTTTGTTTTAAAGATATTTTACTAAATTTGCAGGCTCAAAATGCTCTTGATAGATGGATACATTAAAAGAATATACCATCCAGTTTATAGGTTTAAAATTAGGAAAACATTCCTTCACCTTTCATATTGAGAGTGCGTTCTTTGATAGTTTTAAATACGACGATTTTCAATCTATCGATTGTATGGTAGATTTAATGTTAATCAAAAAAACAACACTTATCGAATTTTATTTCGTAATTAAAGGTTCGGCAGTATTGAATTGTGATATAACAAATAAAATATATACTGAGAAATTAAATAACTCACTCAATCTAATAATTCAATTTGGTGAAGTTTACAACGATGATAATGAAGATGTCCTCATCTTACCACATGGAGAACATCAACTAAATCTAGCTCAATATATATATGAAGCGATTATATTAGCATTACCAACCAAAAGAATCCATCCGGGAATCAAGAATGGAACTTTAAAATCAAAAGTATTAGAAAAACTCAAAGAATTAGAAATAAGAGAACATAAAGAAACGGACCCTAGATGGGATAAATTAAACGAATTATTAACAACAAAGAAATCATAAAATGGCACATCCTAAGAGAAAAATATCTAAACAAAGAAGAGATAAGAGAAGAACACATTACAAAGCCAGCACACCACAAATAGGTACTGATTCTACTACAGGTGAAGCACATTTATATCATCGTGCACACTGGCATGAAGGTAAATTATACTATAGAGGTCAAATTTTAATTGACGCGACAGAAGTAGAATAAATTTTTACTTTATAAAAAACCTAAAAAACTCTCATTTTGAGGGTTTTTTTCGTTAAAAACTCAAAAAATAGACTGTTTTTGATAAAAAAACTTGATTTTTATCAAAATTTTTTCTTTACATTTGTCCTTTATATTTATGATAAATTACATCCATAAAACAACTAAATAGAGTATTGAATGAATCAAATCACTGCTGCCATAACTGCTGTAGGTAAATATCTTCCTGAATATGTTCTAACAAATGCCGAGTTAGAGACAATGGTTGACACCAACGATGAATGGATTGTAACTCGAACAGGTATAAAAGAACGTAGAATTCTAAAAGGAGAAGGCAAAGGAAGTTCTTATATGGCGATTAGAGCTGCTAAAGATTTGTTAGAAAAATCAAAAGTAGATCCTAAAGAAATTGAATTAGTAATTGTAGCAACAGCAACACCTGATATGCAAGCAGCATCAACAGCAGCCTATACAGCAACAGAAATTGGTGCTACTAATGCATTTACTTTTGATTTAATTTCAGCATGCTCCAGTTTTTTATACGCTATGTCAACAGCAGCACGCTACATCGAATCAGGAAAATATAAAAAAGTATTACTGATCGGATCCGATAAAAACTCTTCCATGATTGATTATACAGACCGTGCTACCTGTATTATTTTTGGGGATGCAGCAGGTGCTGTATTATTTGAACCCAATACTGAAGGTTTTGGTTTACAAGATGAAGTATTACAAACAGATGGAAATGGTAGGGAATTTTTACAAGTACCGGCAGGAGGTTCTCAATTACCTCCTACTCTAGAAACTGTAAAAAAAGGACTACATTATGTTTATCAGGATGGACGTACGGTTTTTAAACAAGCCGTTTCAAAAATGGCAGAAGTTGCTGAAAAAATTCTTGAAAGAAATTCTTTGTCTAAAGAAGATATCAATTGGTTAGCAGCGCACCAAGCAAATAAACGTATTGTTGATGCAACTGGGAAACGTATTGGTTTAGATAAAAATCAAGTAATGCTAAATATCGAAAAATATGGCAATACTACATCGGCTACAATGCCCTTACTATTAAATGATTATGAAAAAGAACTTAAAAAAGGTGATAAAATAATTTTTGCAGCGTTTGGAGGTGGTTTCTCATGGGGAGCTATCTACTTAACCTGGGCATATAATACAAAGTAATAACCGACTAAACACTAATATTATGAATTTAAAAGAGATTCAAAGCCTTATCAGATTTGTCTCAAAATCGGGAGTAAACGAGGTAAAGCTGGAGATGAAAGATATTAAAATTAATATCCGAAACACGGCAAGAGAAAAAACAATTGTTCAATCTTCTACACCTATGCAACAGGTTGCTCCAATAGTGACTGAGGCAAAGGCAACCAACGCTGTTGAACAGTCTTCAAATGACACACCAAACGAAGTAGATGAAACGAAGTTCCTTACAGTAACTTCCCCAATCATTGGAACTTTTTATCGCAAACCATCACCCGATAAACCAACTTTTGTAAATATTGGTGATGAAGTACAAGAAGATTCTGTGGTTTGTATTATAGAAGCTATGAAACTATTTAACGAAATAGAAGCAGAGGTAAGTGGTAAAATTGTAAAAGTTTTAGTCGAAGACTCTACTCCTGTTGAATTTGGGCAGCCGTTATTCCTCGTAGATCCATCATAGTTTTTAACTTTTTTGTTTAATTCTAAACCCGATACCTATCGGGGCTAAATTGCGAATTCTAAAATATACAAACTATGTTTAAAAAAATATTAATAGCCAACCGAGGCGAAATTGCACTGAGAATTATTCGTACTTGCAGAGAAATTGGAGTAAAATCAGTTGCCGTTTATTCAACTGCAGATGAAGAGAGTTTGCATGTAAAATATGCAGATGAAGCCGTTTGTATAGGTCCGCCTCCAAGTGGCGAATCTTATCTCAAAATGTCTAGTATTATTGCAGCTGCAGAAATAACCAATGCTGATGCAATACACCCTGGATATGGATTTTTAGCCGAAAATGCTAAATTTTCTAAACTTTGTGAAGAAAACGGACTAAAATTTATTGGTGCTTCAGCCGAAATGATCAACAAAATGGGAGATAAAGCATCAGCAATAGCTACAATGAAAGCAGCTGGTGTACCTACGGTGCCCGGTTCAGACGGAATTATTCCCACCTTCGAAGAAGCTGAAAAAATTGCAAACGAAATGGGATATCCGGTTATGCTTAAAGCAACTGCCGGTGGTGGTGGTAAAGGAATGCGAGCTGTATGGAAGAAAGAAGAACTTAAAGGTGCTTGGGACGGTGCAAGAATGGAATCAGCAGCAGCTTTTGGAAATGATGATATGTACATTGAAAAGCTTATCGAAGATCCACACCATATAGAATTTCAAATAATTGGCGATTCTACCGGTCGTGCTTGTCATTTATCCGAAAGAGATTGTTCCGTACAGAGAAGACACCAAAAACTAGTAGAAGAAGCTCCTTCCCCTTTTATGACAAGAGAATTGCGTAAAAAAATGGGCGAAGCAGCCGTAAAAGCATCTGAATCAATTAAATACGAAGGCGTTGGGACTGTAGAATTTTTAGTTGACAAAAATAAAAATTTCTACTTTATGGAAATGAATACACGTATTCAAGTAGAACACCCTATTACCGAACAAATAATTGGTAATTATGATTTAATTCACGAACAAATAAAAGTAGCTGCCGGCACATCCATTACCGGTAAGAATTACCTTCCCAAAATGCATTCCATAGAATGTAGAATTAACGCAGAAGACCCTTATAATAATTTCATGCCCAGCCCGGGTATTATTAAAACATTACACATGCCGGGTGGTCATGGCATAAGAGTTGACACTCACGTATATGCTGGATATAGCATTCCTCCATACTACGATTCAATGATTGCAAAATTAATAGTTACAGCGTCAACTCGAAAAGATGCAATTTGTAAAATGAAAAGAGCTTTAGACGAATTTACCATTGAGGGAATAAAAACAACTATTCCTTTTCATCTTAAATTGATGGATCACCCTGATTTTGTCAAAGGAGAATATACTACTAAACTGATGGAGTCTTTTAGCATGGAAGATGAATAAAAGATATTAGACCGCTACGCTACTAGATTTTAGACATTAGACAGCTTTTCGAAAGCTTTATAATCAGCACTTTACAATTAATGTTGGCTCTAGTTTAACATGAAAGTTGTTGATTATTAATCGTGCACTACTATCCTTAGCTCATCCTAAGGTTTGAAGTGTAAAACATGAAGGAACTGCGAAGCACATCACGAACTCCTAATTTAAAAAAACAGAAAAGACGTAAGTAATATCTAGATGTTTTGGGTATTCAATTCTTGAAAATACTGATTTTAGAACAGCATATAATTTCGATATTAATCCCGAAATTAATAAAATTAATAACGCAAAATTTTCATTATCTGAACTTCCAGGTCTTTTAAACCTGAGTTTTAAGGAAATACAATATCAAAATTGAATTGTAAAATATTGTACATTGTTTTTAAATGATAATCAATACTAATAATTTATCAATCGATACATTTATTACAAATAAAAAATTGGTTTTATTTAATTTTTACTATTTTCGTCGATTATTAATAAATGGATATTCAATTAATTTATAAAAATATCTAATCTAAAGACCTACTAATCATGGCAAAGGCACATTCATTTCATATCCCAGTAATGGGTATCGGCTATACAATAGATTCACCTATAAAAGTAGCCCAATATGGCATTGACTCTGTAATTTCTTTAGTTGATGACATTTTACTTGAAAAACTTCGGAAAGTATATTCTGAAAAATTTGAAATCCCTTATCAAGAAATCTCTAATAAAATTGAAGACTTTAGAGCCAAAAGAATTACTTCCTATTTAAATTTGATTAATGATATTGTAGAAACAAAATTCGAAGAACTCAAAAATACCACTCTTGAAAAAGGCAGTATTCTCAAAGAGTACTTTGATATGCTTCCAGACACCTCAACAATAAAACAAGAGTTTCAAAATTTTACAAATAAAGTTCCCGACTTACAAGAAGTCAAAACTTGGTTAAAAGACAACCTCTCTCTAGGGAGTATTGATGTAAACATAATGACTAAGGTAGATAAGGAAAACTACTTAAAAGGAGAAAAACTACCTCCTAAATTCAATGACGCCCATGCTGCATTAAGAGGTTTTGCCGAAAGCGATTTGACCTCTTCTGTTATTCTTTCAGCGGGAATGAGCCCTAGATTGTATAGTTATATGGAACAATTTGATGATTTCTATCCGAATAAAGAGGGTATTATCAAAAAAAAAATAGTCATAAAAGTTAGCGACTTTCGATCTGCTTTAATTCAAGGTAAATTTTTTGCTAAAAAAGGTTTATGGGTATCAGAATACAGAATTGAATCCGGATTAAATTGTGGTGGGCATGCTTTTGCAACTGAAGGTTATCTTTTAGGACCTATTCTCGAAGAATTTAAACAAAATAAAAAAACCTTAATACAAGAAGTAACCGACATTCTTAAAAGTTCTTTAGAAAGAAATAAGCGTTTAGTACCACAAGGAAATTTAGCTTTAAAAATTACAGCCCAAGGTGGTGTTGGAACAAGTGAAGAACATGATTTTTTACTGGATCATTACAAAATCGATTCTGTAGGTTGGGGTTCTCCATTCTTATTGGTGCCCGAAGCGACAACAGTCGATGAAACTACAATGCAACAATTGGCTAACTCAGAAGAAAAAGATTTATACTTAAGTGATATCTCACCTTTGGGTGTTCCTTTTAACAGTTTGAGGGGAAATACAAAAGATATTGAGAAATTAGAATCTATTGCCAAAGGAATGCCGGGTAGCCCTTGCCCAAAAGAATTTCTTATTTCAAATGATGAATACTCCAACAGACCTTTATGTACAGCCTCACGCAGATATCAACGTCTTAAAATAAAAGAGCTAAAACAAATGAGCTTAGAGGCTGATGAGTACAAAAGCAAGTTTGAGAAAATCGTCGATAAAGCTTGTATTTGTGTCGGTTTAGGAACGCCTGCTTTGCTCGTTAATGATATGCAGACCAAAATTGAAGGAAATGGTGTCTCTGTTTGTCCGGGTCCGAATATGGCCTATTTTTCAAAGAAGATGAGTTTAAGTGAAATGATAAATCATATTTATGGAAAATCAGACTTTTCTAATGACAATAGACCAAATATGTTCGTAAAAGAACTTAATATCTATATCGATTATTTAAAAAATAAATTTGAAGAATCGAAAGACTCTATGAGCAATAAACAAGAAAAGTATTTATCAAATTTTGCAAGTAATCTTAAAGAAGGTATTTCTTATTATCAAAATATGTTTACCAATTTAAAAGATACTTTTGAAACGACAAAATCTGTTATTCTTTCTGAATTAGTCTTTAGCGCAGAAAAATTGCAACTATTACGTGTTGAAATTGATCGTATTTCACTGTCCAATCAGTAGCCTTAGTTGTTATGCTACATTGAGAAAATGCTTGAATAGTTTAACTACCTTCTTCCGGCGAAAATAAGGATATAGTATAAAAGAGTTGATAAAGCTCCTACTGCTGCAACTACATAGGTTCTAGCCGCCCAAGATAATGCATCTTTTGCACCGTCATATTCTTGCGAAGTCAACATATTTTTATCATCTAACCACGCCAATGCTCTGTTGCTAGCATCATATTCTACGGGTAAAGTTACAAAAGTAAAAATTACCGAAAAAGCAAAAAAGACAATACCAATTAATAGCAATTGCGGAAAAGAATTCACCAAAAATATCCCTCCCATAATTGCAAACTGAGCCAAACGACCCGTTACATTTACAGTCGGCACCATTTTAGATCGAAATTGTAGCCACGAATATGCATTAGCATGTTGTACTGCATGTCCTACTTCATGCGATGCTACAGCAGCTGCGGCAGCATTACGTTCGTTATATACGACTTCACTTAAATTTACCGTTTTATCTTTTGGATTATAATGGTCGGTTAAACGACCTTTTGTTGAAATAACTTGAACATCTTGAATTCCGTGATCAGCTAACATTTTTTCTGCAATTTCTCTACCAGACATCCCATTTTGGAGCGATAACTGTGAGTATTTTTTAAACTTACTTTTTAAACGACTTTGAACTATCCCTCCTACTAAAGCGATGAGTCCGGCAATAACATATCCAAATAGCATAATTATTCTGTTTTTAATTTTTTATAAATGTATGAAAATATTTAATTTTCAATACCTTTACCACATATATTATTCCAAAGATTTTCAATTGACAAAATGGCAAAAGTTCCACACATTCTAATCATATATACCGGTGGCACCATAGGTATGACAAAAAGCCACAAAACAGGGGTGTTGAAGGCTTTTAACTTTGATAATATTTATAAAAAAATCCCAGAATTAAAGCTGTTAAATTGTACAATTGACTCATTTGCCTTTCCGGAACCCATTGACTCTAGTAATATGAATCCTACACATTGGGAAGAAATTGCCACTATTATTCAATCAAATTATCACAAAGCCGATGGATTTGTTGTTTTACACGGTTCGGACACCATGTCTTACACAGCCTCTGCTATTAGTTTTATGTTTGAAAATTTGGCGAAACCAATTATCTTTACCGGTTCGCAATTACCCATCGGTGATCTACGAACTGATGCTAAGGAAAATATGATTACAGCTATAGAAATTGCTGCAACTCAAAGAAATAACAAACCCATAATTGCAGAAGTTTGTATTTATTTTGAGTACAAACTATATAGAGCAAACCGAACTTCCAAAATAAGTTCAGAACAATTTGAAGCTTTTGATTCGCCAAATTATCCCGATTTAGCAGAAAGTGGTGTAAATTTAAAATTTAATATCCCCCACTTACTCGCTTCTAACAAACCAGAAGAACTCATCTATCGAAAAATAAAAAACCATAATATAATACTGTTAAAACTTTTTCCCGGTATCACAAAAAAAGTAATCCAACATATTTTTAATATGCCAGCTATTGATGGAATCATAATCGAAGCTTTTGGTTCGGGAAATGCTCCAACTGACAAATGGTTTTTAGATGTATTGAGAAAAGCTTTAAAACAGAATATTCCAGTAATAGATATCACTCAATGTGTTGCGGGTAGTGTAAGTTTAGGAAGGTATGAAACTAGCATCGAGTTATTAAAAATGGGATTGATAAATGGTTACGATATTACTACCGAATCTGCAATCACGAAACTGATGTATTTATTGAGTGCCAAAAAAACGAACGGTGATTTAAAAACATTGTTTGAAACTTCATTAAGAGGCGAAATAACTCCAATTTTATAAGCCTATTGCTAAGACGCTAATTTTAAACAGTGTAATTTCATTGCGAACCTTTCCTAAGTTTTTCCTCTCGGTTAAAAATTAACTTTATTCTAAACTATAACCTTAGCTTCTTTTTTCTTGATAAAACAGAACGCTGATGACGCTGATTTTACTGATTTTCAATGATCTGAATAAACTGAAAACTGAAAACTGAGAACTGTATTCTTAACTCTTGGCTCTTGATAAAATAGAACGCTGATAACGCAGATTTTACTGATTTTCACTGATGTGAAGAATGTTCTGTGTTTTGTGTTCTTTGTTATTGACTCTTGATTCTTGACTCTTGATTCTTGATTCTTGATTCTTGATTAGTATCTCTAAAAAGAAAGTACTTTACTTAAAATCTCATCTCGACAACACTCTTTTCATAGCTTTAGCTTTTAATTTGCACTCTTGGTATTCATTTATCGGATTTGATTTGGCGGTTATCGCGCCACCTACTGAGAAAGAAACATATTTATTATTTGAATTATACAAAATACTTCTTATCACCACATTAAAATCAAAATCACCATTAGGAGTAAAATAACCAACGGAACCTGAATACAAACCTCTTTTGCTCTCTTCGAGTGTCTCAATAATTTTCATTGTCGAAATCTTAGG
>JAUVOS010000203.1 GCA_030599055.1 Lutibacter sp. | reverse complement strand
TCTTAAAGTAGCTTGTATTGAAGAGATTGCTTGGCGAATGAAGTTTATTACTTCTGATAAATTGGAAGTAATAGCTGATAAGATGAACAATGAATACGGTAACTATTTAAAGTCTATTCTGAACTAAAAACACTGTCAATTGAACAAAAAAAAATTAAATAGCTTTCTTAAAACCGCTATAGAAGCTTCAATCGAAGCTGGCAAAGAAATTATCAAAATTTATAACAAAGATTTTGATATAGAATTCAAAAATGACAATTCACCGTTAACCACAGCTGATAAAAGGGCAAATGACATTATTAATTCTTATTTATTGAAAACGGATATTCCAATTATAAGTGAAGAAAATAAACAAACCGATTATGCTGTCAGAAAAAAATGGAATATGTGTTGGATGGTTGATCCATTGGATGGCACCAAAGAATTTATAAAAAAGAATGGCGAATTTACCGTTAATATTGCATTAATACAAAACCAAAAGCCCATTTTAGGAGTTATTTATGTTCCCGTAACTAAAGAACTTTTTATAGGAAATGTACTCGATAAAAAGGCATATAAAGTTAATCCTGAATTTATTTCGGGCTCTTTAGACCTAGAAAATGAACACGAAATAAAAAATGAGTCTAAATCAAGTTCCACAATACGAATCGTGGGTTCACGTTCACACATGAATAACGAGACAACAGATTTTGTCAATTCATTAAAAAAACAAAACAACAAAGTGGAAATTGTCTCAAAAGGCAGTTCGCTAAAATTTTGTTTATTAGCAGAAGGAAAAGCGGATATCTACCCTAGATTTGCACCTACAATGGAATGGGATACCGCCGCAGGTCACGCTATTTGTAATGCAGTTGGTATTTCAATTATCAATACCGAAACAGACCAAGAGTTACTATACAATAAAGAAAATCTGCTTAATCCTTGGTTTATAGCAGGTAAAACATCTAATTTTGAAAAGCCATAACCGATTTACACAACAAAATATAATAGATTGACAACTAAAGACTACCGACTAAAGACTACCGACTAAAGACTAAAGACTACCAACTACCGACTAAAGACTACCAACTAAAGACTAAAAACTAAAAACCAATAAAAACTGTATTTTTGACAACTAATTAAAGTACTATATGAAACTATCAAAAAAAAGACACTTAGCAAAAACCATAACTTGGCGTTTTGTAGCAACCGCAACTACTGTCGTTATCGCTTGGATTATTTCAGGAGATCCTTTTTTAGGCTTACAAGTAGGTGTTTGGGAATTTTTCATCAAAATGCTCTTATACTATTTCCACGAAAGGGTATGGTACACCTCTAATTTAGGACTCAATTTTAAAAAAAGGTCTCATGAGTAATATTACACCTCATTCTTTTAGTATTTCTAAAAAAGATAGAACGCAACGAAATAAGCATTCCTCTTTTTTAATTTGGTTTACAGGTTTATCCGGTTCCGGAAAATCTACTATTGCCGATGCTCTTGAAAAGGAATTGCATAAAAAAAAAATACATACCTACATTCTTGACGGTGATAATATAAGAAAAGGCATTAATTCAAACCTAGGTTTTTCACCCCAAGACCGAACCGAAAACATCCGGCGAATAGCCGAAATTTCCAACTTATTTATCGATGCGGGAATTGTAGTACTTTCCGCATTTGTATCGCCTTATAAAAAAGATAGAAATAACATCAAAAAAATCGTAGGAAATACTAATTTTGTCGAAGTTTTTATAAATACATCCCTAAAAGAATGCGAACGACGCGATGTAAAAGGTTTGTATAAAAAAGCGAGAAAGGGTGAAATTTCTGATTTTACAGGTATTTCAGCACCTTACGAAGCACCAGATGCTCCAGATATCGAAATTACTGAAGAAATAAGTGTTGATGAAGCCGTTAAAAAGATCTATAAATACATTAGTAATAAACTAAAAGCATCTTAATTCTTACGTCTTTTAGCGTTGCAGTCTTAAGTCTTTAATAAAAAAACAATGACCAAATATTTCCTAAACTATCTAGACGAATTAGAATCAGAAGCCGTATTTGTACTCCGCGAAGTAGTGTCGCAGTTTGAAAATCCTGTTATTCTTTTTTCAGGCGGAAAAGATTCGATTGTTCTCACACATTTGGCAAAAAAAGCATTTTACCCAAGTAAAATTCCCTTTGCTTTAATGCATATTGATACGGGACACAACTTCCCTGAAACCATCAAATTTAGGGACGATTTAGTAAGTGAACTAGGCGTTAAATTGATTGTTGGTTCTGTACAAAAAGCAATTGACAACAAACGGGTAATCGAAGAAAAGGGTAAAAATGCAACCAGAAACACCTTACAAATCACCACACTTTTAGACGCCATTGAAGCTAATAACATTGATTGTGCAATTGGCGGTGGCAGACGTGACGAAGAAAAAGCAAGAGCCAAAGAGCGCTTTTTCTCACATAGAGATGATTTCGGACAATGGACTCCAAAAAACCAACGTCCCGAATTATGGAATATCTTTAACGGAAAAATGCAAATGGGCGAACACTTTCGGGTTTTCCCAATTAGTAACTGGACAGAAATGGATGTGTGGAATTATATTTTAAGAGAGAATATTGAAATCCCTTCTCTTTATTACGCACATAAAAGAAAAGTGGTATTCCGAAATAATTCGTGGATTCCCATTTCTGAACATTTACCAAAAATAGAAGGAGAAAAAATTTATGAAAAACAAGTACGTTTCAGAACCCTTGGAGATATTACCATTTCAGGAGGCATAGAAAGTGATGCCGATACCCTAGATAAAATTGTAGCTGAAGTCTCGGGTATGCGCGAAACGGAAAGAGGCAACCGAGCAGATGACAAACGAAGCGATACAGCCATGGAAGATAGAAAGAAACAAGGATATTTTTAAAATGGGTTTTGGGCTTCAAGCCTACAACTCAGTTCCGAAAACCGACAACCGACAACCGACAACAGATAACCGAAAACCGACAACCGAAAACCGATAACCGACAACTGATAACCGACAACCGACAACCGACAACAGATAACCGAAAACCATGAACAGCATATCAAACAACCAACTACTTAGATTTACAACCGCAGGAAGCGTCGATGATGGCAAAAGCACTTTAATCGGTAGATTGTTATACGACTCTAAATCTATTTTTAAAGATCAGATTGAATCTGTAGAAAGAACAAGTAAACGCAAGGGCATGGAAGATATCGATCTAGCTCTTTTTACGGATGGTTTAAAAGATGAACGAGAACAAGGTATTACCATCGACGTAGCCTATAGATATTTTACCACACCCAAACGTAAATTTATTATCGCAGACACACCAGGTCATACGCAATATACACGCAATATGGTAACAGGTGCCTCTACGGCAAATGTTGCAATCGTCTTAATCGATGCACGAAAAGGGGTGATTGAACAGACCAAAAGACATTCGTATATCGGTTCTTTACTACAAATATCGCACATTATCGTCTGTGTCAACAAAATGGATTTAGTGGATTATGATGAAGCCATTTTTAACGATATCGTTAGACAATACGAAGAAATTTCGGCGAAAATGATGATTAAAGATGTACGCTATATCCCAATAAGTGCTTTAAAAGGAGACAATGTAGTAAAGCGTTCCAAAAACATGGATTGGTATCAAAATGCGCCTTTATTACACACTTTAGAAACCATGCACATCAGTAGTGACAACAACATGATCGATGCCCGTTTTCCGGTGCAAACCGTGTTAAGACCTCAAAATGATTCCCATAGAGATTATCGAGGTTACGCAGGTAGAATGGCAGGCGGTATCTTTAGAGTGGGCGATGAAGTTAAAGTATTACCTAGCGGATTTAATTCCAAAATAAAATCCATCAACCGATATGACGAAGAAATTGAATTTGCTTTTGATGGCATGTCCGTAGCCATTACATTAGAAGACGACATTGACATCAGTCGTGGCGATATGATTGTTAAGAAAAAAAATGTTCCCGACTCCAAACAAGACATCACTGCTATGATTTGTTGGTTTGATGATAACCCGGCACGACCCAGGGCAAAATACACCTTAAAGCATACCTCCAACGAACAAAAAGCCATTATAAAAAAAGTATTTTATAAGGTCAATATCAATACCCTTAGGCGTATGGAAGACGAGCAAGAACTCCACATGAACGACATCTGTAAAGTCAAAATACGAACCACTTCTCCCCTACTAGCAGACGATTACAACGATAATAGAAACACAGGAAGCTTTATATTAATTGACGAAGCTACTAATAATACGGTAGCCGCCGGGATGATTATGTAGGAATATCAATGAACAGCAAACATCAATTGAAGCAGCGTTTTCCTGAACTTGATTCAGTACAGGAACTCATGAAGCCACACGAAGCATGTTTACCGAAAGCTTCAACAAACGTTTAATCATGATTGCCGAACTTAC